>NZ_JBHZOP010000030.1:0-55286 GCF_042787595.1 Stenotrophomonas sp. YIM B13575
CGCGGGCGGACATCTTGTAGAGCCGAGCCCATGCTCGGCTCCGCACCAGAAGCAGCCGAGCATGGGCTCGGCTCTACAGCGTGCAGCGCACCCTCGGGCATGTGGGTGCCGCCGTCAGTGCACCGGTACCAGCGTCATCGTGTGCTGTGCCTTGCCGGGCAGGAACGGGGTGGGGCGACCATGCACCCAATCCTCATGCCCCGCGCCCCAGTACGGCGACAACGGATGGCCGCTCTGCCCACCCGGCATGTGCACGATGCCGTCGGCTTCGTGGCCGGGCGAGACCACCATCCGCTGCGAGGCACCGAAGGACGGCGTCTGTACACGCGGCATGTCACGGTCGCCGGGCAGCGGATCGGCCGGCATGCACAACCAGCGACTGGCGAAGGCGGGCAGGGCGCGCGCGACCGGATGGCAGATCGCTGCGGTATTGCGCTCGCCCCAGCTGCGGTGCGCCAGCGGTCCCTGCGTGGACAGCTCCGCTTCGGTGCGACGTGCAGCATCGGCCAGCAGCGCATCCCAGCTGGTGTACGCCGGCGGCAGCAGGTTGGCGGGTCGCTGTTCCAGCATCGGCCAGGCCACGCCTTCCAGCTGCGCCAGGCGTGGTGCCAGGAAATCCTCGCCCAGCTGCGCCCGGGCCGGCGCCAGCAGCGCATCGGTCAGCGTGTCGAGCACCTGTGTACGGAACTCGCGCACCGCCCGGTAGCTGGTCGAATTGATCGCGGCGCGTCCTTCCCAATGCGCGCTCGCAGCACCCAATCGCTTCAGTGCCGGATCGTCGCTGTGCTCGATCACCTCCTGCAGCAGCACCCACCAGCGCTGCAGGAACACCGCGCGCTCGTCCAGCTGGATCGCCAGCAGGTCGTGTTCGTCGAAGCGTTCCTGGGTGGCCAGCAGATCACGGATCTGCCGTCCGCGTGCGCCGAGGTCGTAGCCGCCATTGCCAACGGTGGCCAGGGTTGCCTCGTCCACCACGCGGCTGTTGGCGGTCCACAGCCGATGGCTGGGCGGATCGATCAGGCTCGGCGCCGCGTCGCTGCGGATCGGCCAGGGCGCGCAGCGCTGGTTGGCCTGATTGTCATTGAAACCCAGTGGCGCGCAGTGCGGGCCACGGTCGGGCCGTGCGCCGATGAGGCGCCACGCGATGCGTCCGCTGCGGTCGCCGATCACCAGGTTCTGCGCGGGAATGCCGGCATGGTCGGCAATCTGCAGGGCCTGGTCGAGATCGGCGGCGCGTGCCATGTCGGCGAAGTCCATGCGCACCGCGCCCGGCAACTGCGCGACCCAGCGCAGGGCGTCGCCGCTGCCATCGGCGTGGGTGTGCAGGATTGGCCCCCACGCGGTTTCGCGTACCGGAAAACGCACGTCGGCGCCGCCAGCCACCACGATCCGTTCCTCATGCACGGTCACCGCGGCGTCGGCGGGTTCGCTGCGGAAGTCGGCGGTGTCGATGTAGCTGTTGGTGAAGCCCCACGCGACATGGCCATTGCTGCCGACAATCACCGCCGGCACGCCCGGCAGCGAGAAGCCGCTGACGTCGACCTGGCCGCCTGCGGCCTGCGGATCGGGGTAGCGCAGGCGCACACGGAACCACAGGCTGGGCGCGCGCAGGCCCAGATGCATGTCGTCGGCGACGATCGCACGGCCATCGGCGGTCAGCGCACCGGCAACGGCGAAATTGTTGCTGCCGACCGCGTCGGCATCTTCGGCAGCTGCGCCGCTCGCAGCCTTCAGTGTGTGCAGGTCCAGCTGGCTGGCGTCGGGCAGGGTGGCATTGCCGCGGGGAGCGCCGGCCAGCGGCGCGTCCCACTCGCTGCCGTCGTGCGCCAGCAGGGCGTACAGGGCCGGCGGCACCACCGCGCGGATGCGCTGCAGGGCCAGTTCGGACGGGTTGCTGGGGTCCTGCAGGTCGGCGTACATGGCCAGGCCCGCCAGCACGCTGTCGCTGGCCTGCCACGGTTGCGGCGCCTGCCGCAGCAGCAGGTAGGCCCACGGGCGTACCGCCAGGCTGTCCAGGCCCTGGTTGACCCCGTCCACATAGGCGCGCACGGCTGCAGGGTCGCTGCCCAGCGCATCCTGCAGATGGGCCTCGGTGCGCGCGCGCAGGCGGTGCACCCGCATGCGCTTGTCGGCCTCGATCGCCTTCGCCCCGAACAGCGCGGACAGTTCACCGGCGGCACTGCGCCGCATCAGGTCCATTTCGAAATAACGTTCCTGCGCATGAATACGGCCGAGCGCCCGCAGCGCATCGGCCTTGTTGCCGGCGGTGATGGTGACCACCCCCAGCGCATCGCGCTCCACGGTGACCTTGCCGGCCAGCCCGGGCAAAGGGCGCTCGCCGTCCAGCTCGGCCAGGCTGCCGCGCAGCAGCAACCACAGGACCAGTACCGCGAGCAGCACGATCGCGACCAGCGCACCCAGAATCCACCGCCACGTACGACGCATTGCAGGTCCTTCCCGAGCATGTCGACCGATTGTAGCCGCAGGCGCAACTGCGACTGATTCCGATTAGATCACCGTATTTCCAGATGGGGCACCATGGGCGCCATCGATTCACAGGAGCTCCCCCCATGAAAGGCAACCCGGACGTCATCGCCTGCCTGAAGGAACTGCTGCGCGGCGAACTCGCCGCCCGCGACCAGTACTTCATCCACTCCCGCCGCTACGAGGACCAGGGCCTGTTCGCGCTGTACGAACGCCTGAACCACGAGATGGAAGAGGAGACCCAGCATGCCGATGCGCTGCTGCGCCGGATCCTGTTCCTGGGCGGCGACCCGGACATGCGCCCGCACGCCACCGAGCCGGGCAAGACCGTGGAGGAGATGCTGCGCAAGGACCTGGACACCGAATACGCCGTTCGCAACAACCTCGCCGCCGGCATGAAGCTGTGCGAGGAGAAGGGTGACTACGTGAGCCGCGACATGCTGCTGGCGCAGTTGAAGGACACCGAGGAAGACCACGCCTGGTGGCTGGAGCAGCAGTTGGGTCTGATCAAGCGCATCGGCCTGGAGCTGTACCAGCTGAGCAAGATCGACGGCAGCGGCGCCCCGGCGCACTGACCGACGCCGCTTTCGGTAGAGCCGACCGCTGGTCGGCTGCTGTACCTGATGTAGAGCCAAGCCGTGCTTGGCTGCTTTCCGCAGAATCACAACGTCCCGTCGCCTGCCAGCACCGGAGCACCGCCAGCCAGCCTTCGCCAGCCAGCTGCTCCACCGCCCGCCAGCCGACAAACAAAGAAGCCGGGGAATGCCCCGGCTTTTTTGTGTCTGACGTCCGGGGTCGGATCCGTTTTCGAAGAAAACGGCTCTGACCCCATCGGGTGAGGCGTGCCAACCAAGGTTGGCATCTACCAGAGGCGTTGCATGGGTCGGAGCCCTTTCCGCTGGAAAGGGATCCGACCCCGCGCCTCATTCGACCGACAGCCCTTCCACCTTCTGCCAGCCGCGCGGCAGCAGGTGGCCACGGGTGGCGCGGGCGCCCAGATAGGCCTCGAGCTCGCTGAACTTCAGGCCCATGGTGCGCTGGCCGCTGCGGACCTGCAGGGTCTGCCCGGGGCTGATCGCCACGATTGCCACCACGCGCTCGGTGGCGAGCTTGGCCTTGGGGATCTCGATGATCTTGTTGCCCTTGCCCTTGTCCAGTTCCGGCAGGTCGTTGGCGGCGATCGCCAGCAGGTTGCCCGAACTGGTCACCGCGACGATGCGGTCGGTGGCCACGTTGGCCACCACCGACGGCGTAAGCACCGACGAGCCCGCCGACAGATTCAGCATCGCCTTGCCGGCCTTGTTGCGGCCGATCAGGTTCTCGAAGCGGGTGACGAAACCATAGCCGTGGGTCGAGGCCAGCACGAAGCGGGTATCCGGCTCGGCGCTGGCCAGGGTCACGAAGCTGGTGCCCGCGGCCGGTGAGAAGCGGCCGGTCAGCGGTTCACCGTTGCCGCGTGCCGAGGGCAGGGTATGCACCGGCGTGGAGTAGGCGCGGCCTTCGCTGTCCAGGAACGCGACCTGCTGGGTGCTGCGTGCACGCACTGCGCCCTGCAGGGCATCACCATCGCGATAGGACAGGGTCGAGGCGTCGATGTCGTGGCCCTTGGCCGCGCGGATCCAGCCCTTCTCGGACATCACCACCGTCATCGGCTCGCTCGGCACCAGCTCGGTCTCGTCGATGGCCTGCGCGGCCTGGCGCTGCACCAGCGGCGAACGGCGCGCGTCACCGAACTTCTTGGCATCGGCCTGCAGCTCGTCGCGGATCAGCTTCTTCAGCTTGGTCTTGCTGTCGAGGATGGCGATGATCTTGTCGCGCTCCTTGGCCAGCTCGTCCTGCTCGCCACGGATCTTCATCTCCTCCAGGCGGGCCAGCTGCTTCAGCTTGGTTTCCAGAATGTACTCGGCCTGGTCTTCGGACAGGCCGAAGCGCGCGATCAACGCCGCCTTCGGTTCGTCCTCGGTACGGATGATGTGGATCACCTCGTCCAGGTTGAGGAACGCCACCAGCAGGCCTTCCAACAGGTGCAGGCGACGCTCGACCTTCTGCAGGCGGTGCTGCAGGCGGCGGGTGACGGTGCTGCTGCGGAACGCCAGCCATTCGCTGAGCAGCGTCTTCAGGTTCTTCACCTGCGGACGGCCGTCCAGCCCGATCACGTTGAGGTTGACGCGGTAGCTGCGCTCCATGTCCGTGGTCGCGAACAGGTGGCCCATCAGCTGCTCGGCGTCGACGCGGTTCGAGCGCGGCACCAGCACCACGCGCACCGGGTTGGCGTGGTCGGACTCATCGCGGATGTCTTCCAGCCACGGCAGCTTCTTGGCGCGCATCTGCGCGGCGATCTGCTCGATCACCTTCGACGGCGACACCTGGAACGGCAGCGCGGTGACCACCACGTTGTGCGCTTCCTTGATGTAGGTCGCACGCGCACGCACGCTGCCGTTGCCGGTCTCGTACATGTTCCGCAGGTCGTTGGCCGGGGTGATGATCTCGGCGTTGGACGGGTAGTCCGGGCCCTTCACGTGCTCGCACAGGTCGCGCACGCTGGCGTCCGGATCGTCCAGCAGGTGCAGCAGCGCGCTGACGATCTCATTGAGGTTGTGCGGCGGCACATCGGTGGCCATGCCCACGGCGATGCCGGTGGTGCCGTTCAGCAGCAGATGCGGCAGGCGTGCCGGCATCCAGGTCGGCTCCTGCAGGGTGCCGTCGAAGTTCGGCGCCCAGTCGGTGGTGCCCTGGCCCAGTTCGCCCAGCAGTACTTCGGCGATCGGGGTCAGCTTGGATTCGGTGTAACGCATCGCCGCGAACGACTTCGGGTCATCGCTGGAACCGAAGTTGCCCTGGCCTTCGATCAGCGGGTAACGGTACGAGAACGGCTGCGCCATCAGCACCAGCGCTTCGTAGCACGCGCTGTCGCCATGCGGGTGGTACTTACCAATGACGTCACCGACGGTACGCGCGGACTTCTTCGGCTTGGACGCGGCATTCAGGCCCAGCTCGCTCATCGCGTAGATGATGCGGCGCTGCACGGGCTTCAGGCCGTCGCCCAGGAACGGCAGGGCGCGATCCAGGACCACGTACATCGAGTAGTCGAGGTAGGCGCGTTCGGCGTACTCGCGCAGCGGCAGTTGTTCGAAACCGTGGAACACGGGGCGGGCAAGATCGGTCATGCGGCGTTGTTACCTATGTCGGGAGGCGGTGACGGCGGTCGCCGCTCTCAATCCAGTGATTATCCGGATGCGGCGGGGGATGCCAAGCCGCGTGCAGGATCCAGGCCCGGTTCCAGGCCGTGGCCGGCCCGTGCCAGGTAGCGTCCGGGCGGTAGCCCGAAGTGTCGCCGGAACACGGTGACGAAGGCGCTGGCGCTGCTGAAGCCCAGTGCGTGGGCGATGTCGGCCACGCTGCGGCCCTCGCTGAGCTGGCGAAGCGCCTCGGCCAGCCGCGCCTGCTGGCGCCACTGGGCGAAGCTGAGGGTGGTCTCGTCGCGGAAATGGCGGGTCAGGCTGCGCGGCGACAGGCCGGCCCAATGCGCCCACTGCGCCAGGCCGCGCTCGTCGGCCGGGTCGGCCAGCAGCTGCGAGGCGATCTTCAGCAGGCGCCGGTCGCGTGGCATCGGCAGATGCATGCGCTGGCGCGGCGCGGCGCGGATCTCGTCCAGCAGCACGTTGATGATGTGCTGCCGTTCGGTGGTGCTCTCGTAGTCCTGCGGCCAGTCGCAGATGCGTTCGGCCACCGCCTGCGCCAGGCGGGAGATGCCCAGCACGCACGGATCGGCCGGCAGTTCGGCGCACAGCGGTGCGGCCAGCACCATGCCCCAGCCGCGCAGGGGGCCATCGATGTGGACCGTATGTGGTTCGGCCGGTGGCATCCAGCCCGCCGAGCCGGGCGCCAGCGACCAGGTGCCATGCGAGGTGCGGGTGGTCAGCAGGCCACGTTCAACGCAGATCAGCTGCGCGCGGACGTGGTGATGCCAGTCCACTTCGCGGGCCAGGCCCTGCGGGCTGTCGAAGCGGAAGGCGATGACCGGCGGGCCGTCATTGCGCTCGAACCAGTCCAGCGCTTCTTCACGCAGCAGGGTGGCCGGTCCAGGTTCGCCCGCCTTCACGTGGGCTGGCGGTGGCTTGAATGTGACATTCATTGGCTGGATTGTACTACCGGGCCAGTTGGGAGCGCCATTAAGGTGACGCCTTCACCTGATCCAGCCCATTGCTGCAACACAGCATTCGATGCCAGATCGAATATTTCCATTGAGAAATATTTTTTTTGGAAGAGAATGCTCCCCCATGATCTGTCCTGCAACCACTCCCCCCAGCTTCGGCCTGCTGCTGCGCCAGGTGCGCGACGGCCTGGTCCGCCAGCTCGACGCGTCCATGGCCGAAGAAGACCTCGGCATCGGCTTCACCCACTACATCGGGCTGAAGGTGCTCTCGAACATGGCGCCGTGCACGGCCAACGAACTGGCCCAGGCCATCGACCAGGTGCCCAGCGCGGTCACCCGCCTGCTGGACAAGCTGGAAGCGCTCGGTTGCGTGCGCCGCGAGCCGCATGCCCAGGACCGGCGTGCGCTGCAGATCGTATTGACCGATGAAGGCCGCGCGCTGTGGGCGCGGTTGAAGCTGCGCGGCGACGCAGTGATGGATTACGCCCTGCGTGATCTGTCCGCCGACGAACGCACCCAGCTGCTGTCCCTCCTGACCCGAATCCGCGATTCCCTGACGACCCCATGAACCCGATCCCGCATCCCACTCTCCGCCGGTCCGGGCGCGCGCTGTTGGTTTCAGCGCTGGCCCTGGCCCTGGCCGCCTGCGCCAGCAGCCGTGGCCTCACCCCGCAGGGCCACGTGCTTGACGTGGACAGCCTGCACAGCGAACGCACCCTGGCCGACAGCGACCTGAGCGCCGCCGGTTTTCCCGCCCAGGACTGGTGGAAGGCACTGGGCGATGCGCAGCTGGATGCGCTGATCGCCGAAGGCCTGGCCGGCCATCCGAGCCTGGACGCCGCCGACGCCCGCCTGCGCCAGGCACAGTCGCAGGTCGGCACCGCGCGCGCCGATCGCCTGCCCAGCCTGTCCGTGTCCGGTGGCTACACCGGCCTGCGCCTGCCCGAATCGATGGCCGGCGATGAGATCGGTGGTCATTACGCCGGCAGCAGCCAGGTCGCCTTCGATTTCAGCTACGGCATCGACCTCTGGGGTGGCAAGCGCGCCGCCTGGGAGGCCGCCGTGGACGGCGCCCACGCCGCTACCGTCGAGGCCCAGGCCGCACGCCTGAACCTGTCCACCGGCATCGCCCAGGCCTATACCGACCTGGCCTACGCCTGGCAGCTCAACGATGTTGCCGAAGAAGAACTGGCGCGCTCGCAGAAGTCGCTGGAGTTGACCCGCCAGCGTCGCAGCGCCGGCATCGACAGCGACCTGCAGGTGCGCCAGGCCGAAGCCCGCGTGCCAGCCGCACAGCAGCAGTTGCTGGCGGCACAGCAGCGCATCGACGCGGGCCGCACCGCGTTGGCCGCGCTGGTCGGCAAGGGCCCGGACCGGGGCCTGTCGATCGAACGCCCGCGGGCGATGAACCCCCTGGCCCTGCAGCTGCCGGGCGTAGTGCCCAGTGAGCTGCTCGGCCGTCGCCCCGACATCGTCGCCGCGCGCTGGCGGGTGGAAGCGGCCGACAAGCAGATCAAAGTGGCCAAGACCAGGTTCTACCCGAGCCTCAACCTGACCGCGCTGGCCGGCGTGGTCGCACCGAATGTCGGCGACCTGCTGCAGAGCAGCTCCAGCTTCGCCTATATCGGCCCGGCGCTGAGCATGCCGATCTTCGAAGGCGGCAAGCTGCGCGCCAACCTGGCCAACACCGATGCGCAGTACGACCTGGCCGTAGCGAACTACAACCAGGCGGTGCTCGATGCACTGCGCGACGTCGCCGACCAGGTCAACGCAGTGCGCTCGTTGGCGCAGCAGTCGCAGTCGCAGCAGCAGGCGGTGGATACCGCACATGCCGCGTTCGACCTGGCCCAGCAGCGCTACCGCGCCGGCATCGGCAGCTACCTGGACGTGCTGACCGCGCAGTCCATCCTGCTGCAATCGCAGCAGCAGCTGGCCGGCCTGCAGTCGCAGCAGCTGCAGAGCTCGGTGCGCCTGAGCAAGGCCCTCGGCGGTGGTTTCCAGCCCAGTGACGCCGATGCCGCACCGCTTGCCTCCCATTCCGATTCCTCGCATTCCTGAAGACGCCTGCCATGAGCCAGACCCAAGACACTGCGGCCCCCGCCGCCCCCAACCGTCGCGGCAAGCTGCTGCGCGGCCTGTTCGTGATCGTCGTGCTGCTGCTGGCGGCCCTGGCGTTGTGGTACTTCATGTTCGGCCGTTGGTTCGAAGAGACCGACGACGCCTACGTGCAGGGCAACCAGGTGCAGATCACCCCGCTGGTGGCCGGTACCGTGGTCGCCATCAACGCCGATGACGGCATGCGCGTGGAGCGCGGCCAACTGCTGGTGCAGCTGGACCCGGCCGACACGTCGGTAGCCCTGCAGCAGGCTGAAGCCAACCTGGCCAAGACCGTGCGCCAGACCCGCGGCCTGTACCGCAGCGTCGAAGGCGCGCAGGCAGACCTGAACGCGCGTCAGGTGACCCTGAAGCGCGTGCGCGACGACTTCGCACGCCGCAAGGGCCTGGCCGCCACCGGCGCCATTTCCAACGAAGAACTGGCCCACGCCCGTGATGAGCTGGCGGCTGCCGAAGCGGCCGTGGCCGGTTCGCGCGAGACCGTCGAGCGCAACCGTGCGCTGGTCGATGACACCGTGATCGCCACCCAGCCGGATGTGCAGGCGGCTGCCGCGCAGCTGCGCCAGGCCTTCCTCAACAATGCGCGTTCGGGCATCGTCGCGCCGGTCACCGGCTATGTCGCCCGTCGTTCGGTGCAGGTCGGCCAGCGCGTGCAGCCGGGCAATGCCCTGATGGCGGTGGTACCGACCGAGCAGATGTGGGTCGAGGCCAACTTCAAGGAAACCCAGCTGCGCCACATGCGCCTGGGCCAGGAAGTGGAGCTGAAGTCTGACCTGTACGCCGGTGACGTGAAGTACAAGGGCCGCATCGACAGCCTCGGCCTGGGCACCGGTTCGGCGTTCTCGCTGCTGCCGGCGCAGAACGCCAGCGGCAACTGGATCAAGATCGTGCAGCGCGTGCCGGTACGCATCGCCATCGATGCCAAGCAGCTGGCCGAACACCCGCTGCGCATCGGTCTGTCGATGAAGGCCGAAGTGAGCCTGCGCGACCAGAAGGGCGAAGTGCTGCCGAGCGCGGCCGCCAAGGGCACGGTGTTCGACACCGACGTGTACGCCAAGCAGCTGCACGATGCCGATGAGGTGATCCACACGATCATCCAGGGCAACCTGCCGCAGCAGGGCAAGGCGAGCTGAGGCCGGCCATGTCCGCACAAGCTCCAGCTGCGCCCGGCTCTCCGGGCGCACCGGCGGCGCCGGGTGCGGCCGCCGGCTTCCTGCCCCCCAGTGTGGCCCTGTGCACCGTGGGCCTGGCGATGGCCTCGTTCATGCAGGTGCTCGACACCACCATCGCCAACGTCTCGTTGCCGACCATCGCCGGTAATCTTGGCGCCAGTTCGCAGCAGGCAACGTGGGTGATCACCTCGTTCGCGGTGAGCACCGCGATCGCACTGCCGTTGACCGGCTGGCTCAGTCGTCGCTTCGGTGAGCGCAAGCTGTTCGTGTGGGCCACGCTGGCCTTCGTGATCACCTCGCTGCTGTGTGGCCTGGCCCAGAGCATGGGCATGCTGGTGCTGTCGCGCGCGCTGCAGGGCTTCGTCGCCGGCCCGATGTACCCGATCACCCAGTCGCTGCTGGTCTCGATCTATCCCAGAGAAAAGCGCGGACAGGCGCTCGCGCTGCTGGCGATGATCACCGTGGTGGCGCCGATCTGCGGGCCGATCCTCGGTGGCTGGATCACCGACAACTACAGTTGGGAATGGATCTTCCTGATCAACGTGCCGCTGGGTATCTTCGCTGCGCTGGTGGTGGGTAACCAGTTGAAGGGGCGCCCGGAACACGTCGAAAAGCCGAAGATGGACTACGTTGGCCTGGTCACCCTGGTGATCGGCGTAGGTGCATTGCAGCTGGTGCTCGACCTCGGCAACGACGAGGACTGGTTCTCGTCGATGAAGATCGTGGTGCTGGCCTGCGTGGCGGTGGTGGCGCTGACCGTGTTCCTGATCTGGGAACTGACCGACAAGGACCCGATCGTCGACCTGAAGCTGTTCCGGCACCGCAACTTCCGCGCCGGTACGCTGGCGATGGTGGTGGCCTACGCCGCGTTCTTCAGCGTGGCCCTGCTGATTCCGCAGTGGCTGCAGCGCGACATGGGCTACACCGCGATCTGGGCAGGCCTGGCGACGGCGCCGATCGGCATCCTGCCGGTGATCATGACCCCGTTCGTGGGCAAGTACGCATCGCGCTTCGACATGCGCATGCTGGCCACGATCGCGTTCGTGGTGCTGTCGATGACCAGCTTCCTGCGGTCGGGGTTCAACCTGCAGGTGGACTTCCAGCACGTGGCCGGCGTGCAGCTGATCATGGGCATTGGTGTCGCGCTGTTCTTCATGCCGGTGCTGCAGATCCTGCTGTCGGACCTGGATGGTCGCGAGATCGCGGCCGGCTCGGGCCTGGCCACGTTCCTGCGTACGCTGGGTGGCAGCTTCGCCGCGTCGCTCACCACCTGGCTGTGGGCGCGTCGCACGCAGGTGCATCACGCAGACCTGACCGAACACATCTCGGTGTATCAGCCGGGCATGCAGGACCAGGTCGCGGCGATGGGGCAGGGCGATCTGCAACATGGTGCGGCGGTGTTGAACAACATGATCAACCATCAGGCATCGCAGATGGGCTTCAACGACATCTTCTTCCTGCTGGGCTGGATCTTCCTGGCGATCATCACCTTCCTGTGGCTGGCCAAGCCGCCGTTCGGTGCAGGCGCGGGTGCCGCCGCCGGTGGCGGGCACTGATCGATCGTTGTTGTTGAAACGCAGAAACCCCGCCGGAAGGCGGGGTTTTTTTTGCAGTAGATCCACGCCATGCGTGGATGAACCGCCGCGATAACGATCGCGTTTCAAATTCCGGACATGAAAAAACCCGCTTGCGCGGGTTTGATCATTGTCTGAGTCATGGTGCCCAGGAGAGGACTCGAACCTCCACGAAGTTGCCCCCGCTAGCACCTGAAGCTAGTGCGTCTACCAATTCCGCCACCTGGGCGACTCAGGAGGAGAATTTTGCAGGAAGCTTGGATATGTGTCAACACCATTTCACACATTTTTTTCTGCACCGGCTTCCGCGTCCACATCCAGATGCAGCAGCAGGCTGCGCATCGGCGGCGAGAGTGTTTTCCAGTCGGCAAACGCGGCGCACAGCCGGCGCTGTGCCCATGCGTTGCCGAGTGCAACGGCGACGATGCCGGTGGCCCGTCGGTGCTGACGTGCGATCGTGCGAGGCGCGATGCCCACGCCGATGCCATGGCCCACCATCGTGCACAGGCCTTCGAAGGTCTTCATGCGGATGCGTACGTCGAGCGTGCGTCCGGCCTCTGCCGCCAGTTCTTCGATATAGGTCTGCAGTGCATTGCCGTCGGCCAGCGCGACGAAGGTCTCGCCCAGCACATCGCTGAAATCGAGCGAGCGCCGCGCGGCGAAGCGATGCCCGGCCGGCAGCAGCATCATCAGCGGGTCTTCCGCAACCACATGACGGCGCAGCCCATCGGCGGGGACGGCGTCGCTGATGATGCCGGCCTCTGCCTGTCCGGCACGGATCGCACGCACGACTTCAGTGCTGGTGCGTTCGTGCAGTTCGACGCGCAGGCGAGGGCGTTCGGCGAGCCATGGCGCCAGTCGCGCGGGCAGATAGTTGGTCAATGCCGCAGTGTTGGCATACAGGTGCAGGGTGCCGCGCGCGCCGTGGGCGAAGGCCTGCAGTTCGCCGCGCAGCTGTGCCTGCTGCTGCAGGATCAGGCGCGCGTGATGGGCCAGTGCAGCGCCGGCTTCGGTGAGGCTGACGCCGCGCGGGTGGCGGGTCAGCAGCGCGGTGCCGGCGTCGGTTTCAATGGCGCGCAGGCGTTCGCTGGCCGATCCCAGTGCCAGATTCGCCTCCACGGCGCCGGCGGTGATGCTGCCGGCGTCGGCTACTGCCAGGAACAGGCGCAGATCGGCAATGTCCAGGCGCATGTCGTGACCTCGCAACGTGGCCGCTGCCTTCGGAGCAGCCGAAGGGTGGGGCGGGAATGCCGCATTGTGCGCTGAAGTGCCGGCGGCTCCAATGAAGGCATGAACGAAACGATCTACTTCTATGTGTTGCTGGTGGTGGTGTTCCTGTTGGCCGGGGTGGTCAAGGGGGTGACCGGCATGGGCCTGCCGACCGTGGCGATGGGGCTGCTGGGTGGCGCGTTGTCGCCGGTTGCGGCGGCCTCGATGCTGTTCATTCCGACCTTCGTCACCAATGCCTGGCAGCTGCTGTCCGGGCCATCAGTGGGGCAGATCGTGCGGCGGCTGTGGCCGATGATGCTGGCGGTGGTGATCGCCACGCTCGGTGCCGCCGCGCTGCTGGTGCGGGTGGATCGTGATGTGTCACGGGCCGCGTTGGGCGTGGCGCTGGTGGTCTACGCCGGGTACGCGTTGCTGGCGCCGGTGTTGCGGGTGCCGGCCCGGCGCGAGCGCTGGCTCGGACCGCTGGTGGGCGCGATGTCCGGCGTGGTGACCGGTGCAACCGGCGTGTTCGTGATGCCGGCGGTGCCTTACCTGCAGTCGCTGGGGTTGCAGCGCGACGAGCTGGTGCAGGCGCTGGGCCTGGCATTCACGGTGTCCACGATCTCGCTGACCACGGGGCTTGTGCTGCATGGTGCGTTCGGTGTGCAGCAGCTCGGTCTCAGTGCGTTGGCGGTGGTGCCGTCGCTGGCCGGCATGTGGCTGGGGCAGGTGATCCGCCAGCGCATCAGTGCGCGGGTATTCCGTGCCTGCTTCCTCGGCTTCCTGTTGTTGCTGGGCCTGGAGCTGGTGCTGCGTTCGTGGTGGTGATGCTGGCTGGACGCCAGACAAGAAAAAACCCGCTTTCGCGGGTGTTTTTCATTCTCGACATGGTGCCCAGGAGAGGACTCGAACCTCCACGAAGTTGCCCCCGCTAGCACCTGAAGCTAGTGCGTCTACCAATTCCGCCACCTGGGCGTCGAGGAGGAGAATTATGCGGTGCCGTGACGGAGGTGTCAACACCCCTGTGAAATCCCTGCGACCGCAGCGTCCGGTAGATCCACGCCATGCGTGGATGGGGCGCCGCATCCGGATTACAGGCAAAAAAAATCCCCGCCGAAGCGAGGAGTTTTTTCGTTGGTGCCCAGAAGAGGACTCGAACCTCCACGGTTTTACCCGCTAGTACCTGAAACTAGTGCGTCTACCAATTCCGCCATCTGGGCGTTCCAGAGGCGCAATTGTGAAGATGAACCGGGGGGCTGTCAACGATTTCCTGAAAATTCTTAATGGGGAGGCTTCAACCGGTCTGCTGACCCGTTCTGCACGCCCGCAACGGCTACCATGGAGGGCGATGACTACCAAAAAACCAAGCAAGGGCGGGAGCAAGTCCCGCAGTGAAGCCCCCAACAAGGGCACCAAGCAGGGCACTGCCCGCAACAACAAGCCGGGCAAGCCGTTGCCGGGCTGGCTCCCCGCACTGGCCGAAGGCGGTGCACCGCTTCCAGGGCGTGGCCGCCGCAACGCAGAGACACCTGGCCCCGCGCCGGGCCGCAAGCTGCCGCCGACGGGCAAGGTGATCGACGATCCCTATGCGTCCCGCGAAGCGGAAAAGTACGAACAACCCATCGCCAGCCGCGAGGCCATCCTGGCCCTGCTGGAACGTTGCGAAGGGCCGCAGACGGCTGAAGAACTCGGCGCGCGCCTTGGCCTGACCGCACCGGACCGTGCCGAAGCGCTGTCGCGCCGGCTCGGCGCCATGGTCCGCGATGGCCAGCTGGTGCAGAACCGCCGCGGTGGCTTCGCACCCATCCAGACGTTGAACCTGGTCACCGGCGTGGTGATTGCCAATCCGGAAGGGTTCGGCTTCCTGCGCCCGGTCGAGGGCGGTGACGATCTGTTCCTGCCGCCGTATGAAATGCGCAAGGTGATGCACGGCGACAAGGTGTTGGCGCGGGTCACCGGCATCGATCATCGCGGCCGTCGCGAAGGCAGCATCGCCCGCGTGCTCGAGCGCGGCATGACGCGCCTGATCGGCCGCTTCAGCGTCGAGATGGGCATCAACTACGTGGTGCCAGACGACAAGCGCATCCAGCGCAACGTGCAGGTGCCGCCGGACCAGACCGGCGGCGCGCGCGATGGCCAGCTGGTCGTCTGCGAACTGACCCAGGCACCGGACAGCCGCCGCCCGCCGATCGGCCGCATCATCGCCGTGCTTGGTGACAAGCTGACCGCCTCGCTGGTGGTGGAGACCGCGATTCACGGCCACGAACTGCCGTTCGAGTTCCCGCAGGAGGTGCTGGACGAAGCCGCCTCGGTGCCGCTGGTGGTCGAACCAGCGATGATCGGCGACCGCGTCGACCTGCGCAGCACGCCGCTGGTCACCATCGATGGCGAGGACGCCAAGGACTTCGACGACGCGGTGTACTGCGAGCCGAACGCCGACGGTTTCCGCCTGGTGGTGGCCATTGCCGATGTCTCCAACTACGTTCGTCCCGGTACGCCGCTGGACGATGAAGCGCAGAAGCGCGCCACCTCGGTGTACTTCCCGGGCTTCGTGGTGCCGATGCTGCCGGAAACGCTGTCCAACGGCATCTGTTCGCTGATGCCGAAGGTCGACCGCATGTGCTTCGTCTGCGACATGCAGATCGACCGCGAAGGCGTCGTCACCCACTCGCGCTTCTACGAAGCGGTGATGAATTCGCACGCGCGCCTGACCTACACCCAGGTGTGGCAGGCGGTGGGCGAGGATGATGCCGGCGCCAAGGCGTTCATCGGTGACCTGCTGCCGCAGGTGCAGCGCCTGCACCAGCTGTACAAGGTGCTGTCGAAGGCGCGCAGCAAGCGTGGCGCGATCGAGTTTGAAAGCAGCGAAGTCCGCTTCGTGCTCGACAACCGCGGCGAAGTCACCCAGGCCGGCATGCTGGTGCGCAACGATGCGCACAAGCTGATCGAGGAATGCATGATCGCGGCCAACGTGGAGGCGGCCAAGTACCTGCTGTCGCGCCATGTGCCGGCGCCTTACCGCGTGCATGAGAAGCCGCCGGAGACCAAGTACGCCGATCTGCTGGAATTCCTCAAGGAGTTCAAGCTGAGTCTGCCGCCGTGGTCGAAGGTGCGCCCGGGTGATTACACCAAGCTGCTGAAGAAGATCCGCGACCGTCCCGATGCCACGCTGCTGGAATCGGTGCTGCTGCGCAGCCAGAGCCTGGCCGTGTACAGCCCCGACAACAACGGCCACTTCGGCCTGGCGCTGGAGGCGTACGCGCACTTCACCTCGCCGATCCGTCGTTACCCGGATCTGCTGGTGCACCGTGCGATCAAGCATGCGCTGTCGGGCAAGCCGCTGGACAAGTTCACCTACAACGCCCGCGAGATGGCCGCACTGGCTCTGCAGTGCTCCGAGCGTGAGCGTCGTGCCGATGAGGCCGAGCGTGAAGTCGATGAGCGTTACCGCGCGGCGTGGATGGAGAAGCACGTCGGTGGCCAGTTCGATGGCGTGATCAGCGGTGTGACCAGCTTCGGCCTGTTCGTGGAACTGGCCGACTCGAAGGTACAGGGCCTGGTGCACGTGACCCAGCTGCCGCAGGACTATTACAAGTTCGACGCGACCCGCAAGACGTTGACCGGTGAGCGCCGTGGCAGCAGTTACCGCCTGGGCGATCAGGTGCGCATCCTGGTGCTGAAGGCCAGCATGGAAGAGCGCAAGATCGACTTCCGTCTGGTCGAGCACAAGGGCGAGGAAGAGGCGGCAAGCCCGGCTCCGCTGCCCGAGCGCGGCAAGCCGGCCAAGCGCACGAAAAAGCAGTATTGAAAGGTGTGCTGACCAACGGTCGGCACCCACCTCGCCCGGTAGGTGCCAACCAACGGTCGGCACCCACCTCACCCGGTAGGTGCTAACCAACGGTCGGCACCCACCTCACCCGGTAGGTGCCAACCGTTGGTTGGCACGACGTTTCGGAGAAATCCACCATGCAGGGCCAACCCGAATACAGCGGCGGCTGCCAGTGCGGTGCGATCCGCTTCCAGGCGCGGGGCGAGCTGACCGACAGATCGATCTGCCACTGCCGGATGTGCCAGAAGGCCTTCGGCGCCTACTACGCGCCGCTGGTCTCGGTGCGCGGCGTGCAGTTCAGCTGGACCCGCGGCCAACCGCGCTATTTCCAGTCCTCCAACGTCGTGCGGCGCGGGTTCTGCGCCGACTGCGGCACGCCGTTGACCTATGAAGCCCCTGATGGCGTGGCGGTGGCCGCCGGTGCCTTCGACCAGCCTGAGCGCCTGCCGCCGACCCTCCAGTATGGCGTCGAGCGCAAGCTGCCCTTCGTCGACGGGCTGGGCAGGCTGCCGGCACGCCGCACCGAAGAGGATGTCGCCGCGCTGGAGTTCCTGGCCACGATCGTGTCCCACCAGCACCCCGACCACGACACCCCGCACTGGCCACCGCGCAGCCGTTCGGCCGAAGGGTGAACGGCGGGTAGCGCCGGGCCATGCCCGGCGAGCGCGAAGCGCGGCCGCCCCTGATGCTCTACCATAGCCACCCCCTTTCCGGTCCTGCCCGCATGAGCAAGAACAGCCAGTGGATCGTCGGCGTCAACGCCGTCGCCTCCTCCATCGAGAACGACGCCGAGAACGTCCGCGAAGTGCTGGTCGAGGCCGGTGCGAAAAACCCGCGCCTGACCGAGATCGAGGAAAACGCCCGCCGCAAGGGCATCGACGTGCGCAAGGTCAACAGCCAGGCGCTGGACGGCGTGGGCGGTTCGGTGCGCCACCAGGGCGTGGCCGCGCGTTATGCCGCCGCCCGCACCTACAACGAGAACGAGCTGGAAGGCCTGGTCACTGCTGCGGAAGGCAAGGCCCTGCTGCTGGTGCTGGACGAGGTGCAGGACCCGCACAACCTCGGTGCCTGCCTGCGCTCGGCCGCTGCGGCCGGTGCCACCGCCGTGATCATCCCCAAGGACAAGTCGGCCACGGTCAATGCCACCGTGCGCAAGACCTCGGCCGGTGCTGCCGACCGCATCCCGGTGGTGGCGGTGACCAACCTGTCGCGCTGCCTGAAGGACCTGCAGAAGCAGGGCGTGTGGATCTACGGCTTGGCCGGTGAGGCCACCGCGTCGCTGTATCAGCTGGACCTGAAGGGCAACATCGCCCTGGTGCTGGGCGGCGAAGCCGATGGCCTGCGCCGCCTGACCCGCGAGAACTGCGACGGTCTGGTCAAGATTCCGATGCCGGGCGAGATCGAGAGCCTGAACGTTTCGGTCGCCGCCGGCGTCAGCCTGTTCGAGGTCGTGCGCCAGCGCGGTTGATCAGACAACCGTCCCTGTGGAGCCGAGCCCACGCTCGGCTGCCGCGCACCGCGCGGCATCGGCATCGGGACGAAAAGCAGCCGAGCGTGGGCTCGGCTCTACAGAAGACGTCACCCCGCGCTACCGCCCAGCGCCTTGAACAGCGTCACGTCGTTGTTCAACTGGCTCTGCCGCACCCGCGCCAGTGACAGTTCTGCATCGCGCCGGGTCTGCTGCGCTTCCAGCCAGGTGCGCAGATCGGTGGCGCCCACGCGATAACGCACTTCCTGCGCGCGCTCCACTTCCACCGCTTCGTCGTAGGACGCCTGTGAGGCGGTCACCTGGCGCAGCAGCTGCTCACGTGCGGACAGGGCGTTGTCCACCTCCGACAGCGCGGTGTACAGCGTCTTGCGGAAGGTGGTGGCGGCGATCTGGTAGTTGGTACCGGCCACGTCCGTATCCAGCTGCGCACGCTGCAGGTTGAGGAAGGGCAGCGACAGGCCAGCCCCCAGCGTCGCCACCGGATTGCGCAGTACATCGCCCAGCGAGGTCGCGCTGGAACCGAGGCTGCCGGTCAGGCTCAATGCCGGGTAGTACTGGGTGGCGGTCACCCGGATCGTCTTCAGGCTGTTGCGCAACCGCAGCTCGGCCGCGCGCAGGTCGGAACGGCGGCCGAGCAGGTCGGCCGGCAGGCCTTCGGCAATGGTCGGGCTCTGCGCCTCCAGCAGGTTCTGCGGCTCGTCCTGCTGCGGCCATGGCGTGCCATCCAGCAGCACGGTCAGCGCATTGCGCACTTCCACCCGCTGCTGTTCCAGCGCGCTCTGCGCTGAACGCTGCGACTGCAGGTTCTGCAGTGCCTGGCGGACTTCCAGCCGCGAAACCGCACCGGCATCGAAGCGTGCCTGCACCAGTTCATGCGTGCGTTGCAGCCGCTCGAGGTTGGCCTGGCCGGTGGCGATGGACTGGTTGAGATAGGCCAGTGCCCAGTACTGGTTGATGACATCGCCGATCACCAGCAGGGCGGTGTTCTGCCGGTCTTCTTCGCTGGCGTCGGCTTCCCAGCGGGCGATGTCGCGCTGGGTGCGCAGGCGGCCCCACAGGTCGATTTCCCACCCCAGCGACACTCCGGTGGAATAGCTGCGGCGCCAGTCGTCAGCCTGGTCGGTGGCGCGGCTGCCACTGCCGCTGACGCCGGACGACGAAGGCTGCGGCCACAGCGCGTTGCTGGCCAGCCCGGCCTGCAGGCGTGCACGCTGCACGGCCAGGCCGGCAGCGCCGAGGTCACTGTTGGCGGTCAATGCCTGCGCGACCAGGCGGTCCAGGCGCGCATCGCCAAAGCCGGTCCACCAGCGGTCCTGGCGGATGTCGCGGGCCGGGGTGTCCAGGCCACTGCGCGGGTCGTCGGCCGGCGCGTTGAGGGTCGCATCGCCACGACCGTAGGTGGCGGCAACGCTGGGGTCCTCAACCGGATAGCGGCCTACCGAAGCGCAGGCCGAGAGTGCAAGCAGCACGGCGCCGGCAAGCAGCAGGCGCGAGGGAGCAGGGAACGGCAGTCGGGTCATCATCTTCATTCGCGGGCCAGGGCCTCCACCGGGTCGAGCTGGGCGGCACTGCGTGCCGGCAGGAAGCCGAACGCCACGCCGATCAGGGTTGAACAGGCGAAGGCGGCAATGATGGAAGCGGTGGAGAACAGCACCTGGAAATCGCTTGCGAAACGGCCGATCAACACGCCCATCAGCAGGGCCAGGCCGATGCCGAGCACGCCGCCGAGCAGGCACACCAGCACCGCTTCGATCAGGAACTGCTGGCGGATGTCGCTCTGCCGCGCACCCACCGCCATGCGCACGCCGATCTCGCGGGTACGCTCGGTCACCGAGACCAGCATGATGTTCATCACGCCGATGCCACCGACCAGCAACGCGATGGCGGCAATGGCGCCGATCAGCAGGGTCATCGTGCGCGTGGTCTGTTCGATGGTGTCGCGGATCTCGGCGCTGTTGCTGAGGAAGAAGTCCTCGGTGCCGTGGCGCATGGTCAGCAGCCGGGTGATCGCTTCCTGCGCCGCATCCATCGGTGTTTCATCGTTCACCCGCACGGTGATGCTGGAAACATGGCTCTGACCGAGCATGCGCGACATCACCGTGGTGTAGGGCACGAACACGCTCAGGCTGGTGCTGCCGCCGAAACCGAAGCTCTGCTTCTTGGCCACCCCGACCACGCGCACCGGCACGTTGCCCAGCAGGATCACCTGGCCGATCGGGTCGCTGTCGGGGAAGAACTGGGTCCTGGTGTTCTCATCGATCACCGCTACCTGGCCGAGTCCCTTCACCGCATCGGTGTCGAAGAAGCTGCCGCTGAGCAGGCTCACGCCCTTCACCCGGAAGTACTGCTCGCCAACGCCGCTGATCTGCGCGGTGGCCGACTGGTTGCGGTAGCGCGCGGTGACCGAGCTGGACACGCTGGGGGTGGCGCTGTCGACGTAGCTTTGCCGCGAAAGGGCATCGGCATCGCTGGCCTTGAGGGTCTGCACCCGCGCCGAGCGCATGTCGCCGAATCCGCGACCGGGGTAGACGTCGATGGTGTTGGTACCCAGTGCGCTGATGTTCTGCAGGATCTGCTGCTGCGAGCCATTGCCCAGCGCCACCACCGATACCACCGAAGCGATGCCGATGATGATGCCGAGCATGGTCAGGAAGGTACGCAGGCGGTGGGCGTTCATCGCCAGCAGGGCCATCCGGAACGCTTCGGTGAAGCGGTCGCGGGCAGCCAGCCAGCTGCTGCCATGGGCGACGCCCGCGCTCGGTTCGCGTTGCGCTCGGTAGCTGGGCGCGGCCGGATTGGCGCGGTCGGCAATGATCTCGCCGTCGCGGATCTCGATGATGCGCTGTGCGTGCTCGGCGACGCTCATGTCGTGGGTGACGATGATGATGGTATGGCCTTCGGCATGCAGCTCACCAAGGATGGCCATCACCTCTTCGCCGGATTTCGTATCCAGGGCGCCGGTCGGTTCGTCGGCCAGGATCACCTCGCCACCGTTCATCAACGCACGCGCGATCGACACGCGCTGCTGCTGGCCACCGGACAGCTGCCCGGGCTTGTGGTGCATGCGGTCGGCCAGGCCGAGGCGCTGCAGCAGCTGCTCGGCACGCGCGGTGCGCACCGGGCCGGGGCTGCCGGCATACACCGCTGGCACGGCCACATTGCCACGCGCGTCGAGATCGCCCAGCAGGTGGTAGCGCTGGAAGATGAAACCGAAGTGCTCGCGGCGCAGCTCGGCCAGCTCGTCGGGCGCCATTTTCCCGGTCTCGCGGCCCGCTACCTGGTAGCTGCCACGGGTCGGGCGGTCCAGGCAGCCGAGGATGTTCATCAGCGTGGACTTGCCCGAGCCGGACTGGCCGACGATGGCCACCATCTCACCAGCATGGATGTCCAGGTTGACGTCGCGCAGCACGGCGATGACGTCCTCGCCGGCCGGGAATTCGCGTCGCAGGTCGCGCAGGCGCAGCAGCGGCGCCGTCGTGCTCATCGGCGCCCCATGCCCGGGCCGCCGACCCGCATCTGCATGCCGCCGCGGTTGCCGCCACCCGCGGCTGCCGCAGCGCCGCCTTCGCCGACCACGACCCGCTCGCCTTCCTGCAGGCCGGACAGGATCTCGACGTTGGCGCCGTTGTTGATGCCGACCTTGACCTTGCGCGGCTGCGGCTGGCCCTTGTCATCGACCACCCGCACGATGCGCTCGCCGTCGCGCGACTTCGGGCCGAGTGCAACGGCCGGCACCATCAGCACGCCCTTGGCCTGCTTCAGCAGCACCGAGACCTGTGCGGTCATGTCGATGCGCAGGGTGCCATCGGGGTTTTCCACGTCGAACAACGCGTTGTAGTAGACCGCGCTGCTGGAGCTGGAACTGGACGAGCTGCTGGAACTGGACGAGCTCTCGTTGGCGATCGACGCCGGCGCCGGATTGATCTGCCGCAGCGTGGCGTGGTACTTGCGGTCCGGGTCGCCCAGCGTGGTGAAGTACACCGGCATGCCGGCCTTGATCTTGACCACGTCGGCCTCGGAGACCTCGGCGTTGACGGTCACCACGTCCAGCCGCGCCAGCATCACGATGGTCGGTGCGGTCTGGTTGGCGTTCACCGTACGGCCTTCCTCGGCCACCACCGCCACCACGGTGCCGTCCATCGGCGCGACGATGCGGGTGTAGGCCAGGTTGGCACGGGCGGTGCCCAGTTCGGTTTCGCGGCCCTTGATCTGCGCTTCGTAGGACTGCAGCTGCGCACGCGCGGTCTTCAGCTGGGCCTCGGCGGCATCATATTCCTGGCGCGAGGTGGCTTCGGCCGCCAGCATCTGCTGCTGGCGTGCGAACTCCAGTTCGGCCTGCCGCAGGGTGGCCTGCTGCACCGCGCGCTGCGCGGTCACCTGGTCCAGCGAGGCCTGGGCATTGAGTACCTGGTTCTGCTGGGTGGTGGCGTCGATCTCGGCGATCAGGTCGCCTTCCTTCACCGTATCGCCCAGCTGCACCTTCAGCGACTTGATCTGGCCGGAGGCCTGCGCACCGACGCTGACCAGCTTGTAGGCGTCGATCACGCCGGTCGCTTCCACCGTCTGCTCGATGTCGCCGCGGCTGACCGGGGTGGTTGCCAGGGCCGGTGCGGCCGGCTTGCGCAGCAGCCACCAGGCGGACACGGCGGCGATCAGGACAAGCAGGGCGATCAACATCAGGCGACCCTTGCGGGTCGCGGGCAACAGGCGGGAGATCACGTGGCGGCTTCACTCTGGGGGCCGCAGTGGCGGCGTTGGTGGGCATTGTGAAGATCGAGCGACGCTGTGCTCAATCCTCGGGGTGTGTCTCTATGTAACACTGTCTGCGAGACGGCGTATCAGCAGGTATCCCGCACTGCGGGGGATACAGTGGTACGCATTGGCCTGGATGCGGTTCAGCTGCCGACACGGGATGATTCGCGACATGGAGACTGAAAACCCGATGCACCGTTTGCTGATCGTCGATGACGACAACGATATCCGCACGCTGCTGGCCGAGCAGCTCGGCCGCGCTGGCTACCAGGTCAGCACCGCCGCCGATGGCACCAGCATGCGCCAGCTGCTGGAACGCGAGCACGTGGACCTGATCGTGCTCGACCTCAACCTGCCACGCGAAGATGGCCTGACCCTGTGCCGCGACCTTCGCGCGCGCTCGAACACGCCGGTGATCATGCTCACCGCGCGCGCCGAGCCGATCGACCGCGTGCTCGGCCTGGAAATGGGCGCCGATGACTACCTGGCCAAGCCGTTCGAACCACGCGAACTGCTGGCGCGCATCCGCAACGTGCTGCGCCGTACCGAAGCGCTGCCGGCCAACCTGGAACCGCTGGCGGTGCGCCGTGCGCGTTTCTCGCGCTGGATCTTCGACCTGGAGCATCGCCACCTGGTCGATCCGGACGGGCGCGTGGTGGTGCTGTCCGGCGCCGAGTTCCGCCTGCTGCGGGTGTTCATCGCCCATGCCAACAAGGTGCTCTCGCGCGAGCAGCTGGTGGCCCTCAGCAGTGGCCGCAACTATGAAGCGCAGGACCGCGCCATCGACCTGCAGGTCAGCCGGCTGCGCAACAAGCTGGCCGATGACGGTGGCCCCGATGGCCTGATCAAGACCGTTCGCAACGAAGGCTACGTGCTGGCCTCGGCCGTCAACCTGGAATAAGCCGCGATGAAGCGCCTGCGCCACTTCCTGTCCTCGATGGTCGGACGGCTGTTCGTGATCCTGCTGCTGGGCATGAGCGTGGCCGCGATCGGCGCGACCATGCTGGCCAGTTCCAAGCGGCAGCAGGAGTTCGAGCGGCAGAACCTGAACCGCATCGCCGATCGCCTGCAGGGCTACATCAACCTGCTCGACGGCAACCCGGAGCTGCGCGAGCGGCTGCTGGAGATCGGTGGCCCCAGCGTGCGCGCACTGCAGCCCGGCGCCCGCATCGGGCGCGCCGACAAGGCGCTGATGGAAGTGCTGGAGGACCGCCCCGGCCCGGTGTCGCGCGCACATGTGCACTTCGCCTCGTTCCGTTCGTGCATTCCCAAGCTGCAGGACCTGCTGCCGCCGCCGCCGCCGGGCCACCACAAGCCGCCGCGCGAACGCGATCCCACCTTCATCCCGCCCAAGTGCCGGGCGGTGGACGTGGTGCTCAACGACGGCACGTTGCTGAAGCTCGCCCTGGATTCGCCAGCGATCGCGCACAACGGCATCCTCGCCGTGGACCCGCTGTTCCTGACCCTGCTGGTGCTGGCCATTGCCGTGCTGGCGTATGTGGTCGCACGCATGGCCAGTGCGCCGCTGCAGGAGCTGGCGGCCGCTGCCGAGGACCTGGGCGATGACCTGCAGCGAGCGCCATTGCCGCTGCGTGGGCCACGCGAAGTGCAGCGCGCCGCCGAGGCCTTCAATGCCATGCAGCATCGGCTGCAGCGCCACCTGGCCGAACGCACGCAGATGCTGGCCGCGATCACCCACGACCTGCAGACGCCTCTGACCCGGCTGCGCCTGCGTTTGGAAAACGTGACCGACGAGACCCTGCGCGAGCGCCTGATCGGCGACCTGGCCGCGATGCAGGCGCTGGTACGCGAGGGTCTGGAACTGGCCCGCAGTGCGGAGAGTGCCGAACAGCGCGCCGCGCTGGACCTGGATTCGTTGCTGGAGAGCATCGTCGAGGACACTGCCGAGGACGGCGCCGACGTCGTCTTCGAAGGCCGCAGCGGCGCGGTGCTGATGCTGCGCCCGCTGGCGATGCATCGCCTGTTCTCCAACCTGGTGGACAACGCGGTGATGTACGCGCAACGCGCCCGGGTACGTGTCGAGCGCGGCGAGGGCACGATCACGGTGGTCATCGCCGATGATGGTCCCGGGCTGGCGGATGACCAGCTGGAAGCCGTGTTCGACCCGTTCGTGCGGGTGGAGACCTCACGTTCGCGCGAGACCGGCGGTGCCGGCCTGGGCCTGACCATCGCCCGCGCGCTGGCCGAAAAGGACGGTGGCCGGTTGTGGCTGCGCAACCGCCCCGAAGGCGGGCTGGAAGCAGTGGTGCAGTGGTCGACCAGCGCCGAGGCCCGGTAGCAGCGACGATCCCCGACCCGGTTGCGCCGGGCTGCCCCGGCCGCGGTGACGCCAATGGTGGGGTTTGCCCTATCATCTGCGTACTTCCCCATTCTTCGTCCGATGAGCCTGCCTGTTCCTGCCGGCATGCCGCCCTGCGCGGTGCGGCTGTCCCCGTTCGCGTCTGCTGCCGCCACCGGCATCCGCAGCTGGCCGCCGCCGCTGCGCTGATGGGCGGGCAGGGGGCGGGCAGGCGCCGGGCGGGGCGCCACGCGGAGAGGATCGGTCGCCTGCTGCGACTGGGCATGCTGTGGCTGCTGCTGGCGATGGCCGCGCCGCTGGCTGCGCAGAGTGGCGCACCGCCGCTGCGCGACTACGCCATCGACGTGTGGACCTCGCGCAATGGTCTTCCGCACAACTCGCTGCGCGACATCGCGCAGACCCCGGAAGGCCACCTGTGGTTCGCCACGTGGGAAGGCCTGGTGCGCTACAACGGCCTGGATTTCACCGTGTTCGACCGCAGCACCCGGCCGGGGCTGCGCGACAACGGCATCGGCGCGCTGCTGGTCGACACGCAGGGTGGTCTGTGGATCAGCGACTCGCGGGGTAATGTCAGCCACCGCGGCAGCGATGGCCAGTGGCGGGTCTGGGAGCATCAACCGGATACGCCGCAGGTACTGATCCAGTCCATGCAGATGGACAGCCAGGGACGCCTGTGGCTGCTGTATGAAGGCAAGGGCATCGCCTATCTGACCCCGGACAAGGGCATCGTCTACCAGCGTCCACCGCCGGACCTGCCGCTGGCGATGAGCTTCACCAAGATGGCGGTCGACGCGCAGGACCGGGTCTGGATCGGCACCCTCGACGGCCTGGTGCTGCGTGACAACGACGGCGTGCTGCAGCGCGCGCCGGCGGCCTGGGGCGTGGACAAGGGGCTGTCGTGGCCCTACCGCGCACCCGATGGTGCGCTCTGGATCGTCGCGGGTGAGCGCCTGTACCGGGTGGAGGATGATCGCCTGGTGCTGGTGCACCGGCTGCCCGGCCAGCTGCACTTGACCGCGATGCTGCAGGACCGCCATGGCGACCTGTGGCTGGGTACCGAGAACCAGGGCCTGCTGCGCATTTCGGCGCATGGCCTGGAGCGCCTGCCAGCCGGTCTGAACCTGCCCGGCGGGCGTGTGGTCAGCCTGCGCGAGGATGCCGAGGGCAGCATCTGGGTGGGTGCCAACGGCGGCCTGTATCGCCTGCGCGAAACCCTGTTCAGCAGCTACACCGAACGCGACGGCCTCAGCGGCGACTACGTCCGCACGGTGCTCGAAGACCGTGATCGCCGCCTGTGGGTGGGCAGTGCCAGCGGCCTGGACCTGCAGACCGCCGACGGTCGATTCCGCGCGATGCCGCTGCACAACCGCGGTGGCAAGGCGCCCTCGGTACTGAGCCTGGCCCAGGATGCCGGCGGCGATCTGTGGGTGGGTACCTTCGGCGACGGCATCTACCGCTTGCACGCCGATGGACGCCTTCGCCACAACTACGCGGCGGCCGATGGCCTGCCCGGCGGCAACATCCGTGCGATCAGCATCGCGCCTGACGGCGTGGTCTGGGCGGGGACGCAGAAGGGCGTGGTCCGTATCGAGGGTGACAAGGTAACCGTGCCCACGATTGCGGGCATGCCGGCAGGCCTGACCACGGCGCTGGAACACGATCACCAGGGAAATCTGTGGATCGGCACCATCGAAGGCATCCGCGTGCTGCGCGGTGATCGTGTGCAGTCGATCGACCTGGCGCCGCTGGGCGGGGGGCGCAGCGTGTTCGGCTTCCACCAGATCGGCGATGCGATGTGGATCAGCAGTGATCGTGGGCTGTACCGCTGGCAGCGCGGCACGCTGGCGCGCGTGGGGTTGGAGCAGGGCATGCCGGTCGATGCGGTGTTCCAGCTGGTACCCGACCGGCTGGGCAATGTGTGGATCAGCAGCAACCGCGGCGTGCTGCGCACCGATATGGCCACGCTCAACGCCGTGGCCGACGGACGCGCGCCGCGGGTAACCGTGGAGCGTTACAACGAAATCGACGGCATGGCCAATGCGCAGGCCAACGGCAGTTCCGGTCCCTCGGCGATCCTGCGCCAGGACGGCACGTTCTGGGTGGTGACCGCCGGTGGCCTGAGCATGGTCGACCCGCAGCGGCTGCAGCGTTTCCGTGAACGCCCGGCACCGCCTGCGGCAATCGAGAACGTGCAGGTCGACGGTGCGCCGGTGCACTGGGAAGGCTCCGAGCGCAACCTGATTCCCGGTGGGCGACGGCTTGCGGTGAGCTACGTGGGCCTGAGCTACCTGATGTCCGATCGCATCCGCTACCGCACGCGGCTGGAGGGTCTGGACAACGGCTGGGTGGAGCGAGGCCCGCAGCGCAGCGTGGAGTTCGTCGGCCTGCCGCCTGGCGATTACACGCTGCACGTGGCCGCCTCGCACCCGGGCGGCAGCTGGGGCCATCAGGAAGCGCTGTGGAGCTTCACCGTCGAGCCGTTCTGGTGGCAGCGGCACAGCGTGCAGGCATTGATCGCGCTGGTGCTGCTGGCCGCGCTGGTGGCGCTGTACCGCTTCCTGCTGCAGCAGTACAAGGCCAGCAACCTGCGCCTGGCGCGCCGCGTGGATGAGGCGACCTTCGACCTGCAGGCGCAAACCGTGCACCTGCAGGCGTTGAACCAGGAAAAGACCGAGCTGGCCGAGCGCCTGGCGCGGCAGGCCGAGGCATTCGAACGACAGGCCCGCGAGGACGCGCTGACCCGGCTGGCCAACCGTCGTGGTTTCGACGAGGCGCTGGCCCGTGACTTCGCCCGCGCCCAGCGCAGCGGCCATCCGCTGTGCCTGGTGGTGCTGGACATCGACCACTTCAAGGACGTCAACGATCGGCACAGCCACAGCATCGGTGATGCAGTACTGGTGGAAGTGGCGCAGGTGATCGCCGCGGCCAGTCGCGATTCGGACCTGCCGGCACGCACCGGCGGCGAAGAATTCGCGCTGCTGCTCAACGACACCCGGCTGGAGGAGGCGGCGCAGCTGTGCGCGCGCCTGCGTGGCCTGTTCCACGACCATCCGGACTGGGCCGGCATACCCGGCCTGCGGGTGACCTTCAGCGCCGGCCTGGTGGAACTGGATGGCGACGACCGCACCCCGGCGCTGCTGTACCAGCGTGCCGACCGTGCGTTGTACCGCGCGAAGAGCGACGGCCGCGATCGCACGAGCATCGGTTGATCCAGTGCGAAGCATCCACGCATGGCGTGGATCTACTGGAGTGCCGCATCAACGGTTGGCACCCATCGAGCGCAGCGACCCGCTGTTGCTCCCGCGTTTCTGATCTTCCCGTGGCGCCCAGCAACGTGTCCGTGGCCGGGCGGGTGGGCCGCGCAGGGGCGTGAGCCGCATGGATGCGGCGACCGAGCTTACAGGGACGTACTTGCAGCGTCCCCTGCGCAGTCCACCCGCCCGGCCTTGACCGGAATCGCTGTCAGCCCGCCACGAGGGGCTCCGCCGTTGGCCGCCTTACCGCGGCCAGGCGTTGGCGATCGTGCAGAACAACCGCGCCGTCTGCTCGGTGTCATACACCGCGCTGTGCGCCTCGTTGGCATCCCAGCCCAGCCCGGCCGCCGTGGCCGCGCGCGCCAGCACGGTCTGACCGTAGGCGATGCCCGCCAGGGTGACCGTATCGAACACGCTGAACGGGTGGAACGGATTGCGCTTGTGCCCGGTACGGGCGACGGCCGCGTTGACGAAGCCCAGGTCGAAATGGGCGTTGTGGCCGACCAGGATCGCGCGCTGGCAGCCGTACTTCTTCATCGCCGCACGCACCGGAGTGAAGACGTGATCGAGCGCCGCCTTCTCTTCCTTGGCCAGCCGGAATGGATGGTCGAGGATGATGCCGGTCACTTCCAGCGACTTCGGGTCGATCTCCAGGCCCTCGGCCGGCACCACATGGGCGCTGGCGGTCTGGCCGGGGTAGAGCAGGCCGCTCTCGTCCATCTCGATCGGTACGGCGGCGATTTCCAGCAGCGCGTTGCGCTGGCTGTCGAAGCCGCCGGTTTCAACATCCACCACCACCGGCAGGAAGCCGCGGAAGCGTTGTGACATCGCGCGCTGCGCCTGGGGTACGTCGGGAACAGGGGCGGCGGCAGGTGCGGAAGTGGGGTCAGTCATGTACGGATTCTAGCAGAGCGGCCCTGAGCGCCCGGGATCCTGGCAGGTGCCAACCTTGGTTGGCACACCGCGCGCCGACCAAGGTCGGCGTCTACCGGACCGCGCGACGTGCGCCAGGGCGCCCGGGATCCTGGTAGGTGCCAACCTTGGTTGGCACACTGTGCGCCGACCGAGGTCGGCGTCTACCGGACCGCGCGACGTGCGCCGACCAAGGTCGGCATCTACCGGACCGCGGGCTGCGCCGTGGGCCCCGACGGATACCACCGCGCCAGCACGGCATCCACGCTCAGGCGCCCGGCGCCGGTGAACAGCAGCGGCAGCAGCATCGCCATGAACAGCAGCGGCAGTTTGAAGTTGCCAAAGCCCTGGTCGCTGATCGCATAACCCATCGCCAGGTCGCCCAGCGAGCCCCATTCGGCTGGCCAGTGCACCGCGTACGTTGCCACGACCGTCAGCACCAGCAGGCTGGCGGCGGCAAAGCGGGTGCCAAAGCCGAACAGCAGGCAGGCTGCGCCCACCAGTTCGAACCAGGTGGCCAATTGCCAGTTCAGCGCGGCGGGCAACTGGTCGAAGGGGAACGGGAATGCGCCCTGCAGGTCGGCGAACCAGTTCTCGCCGTGCAGCTTCTCGCGCCCGGATTCGAAGAATTCCCAGGCAAGCAGCAGGCGCAGGCCAAGCGGGGCCAACCACGGGGCGAAACGGTCCAGCTGGCCGCGGGTTGCGGCCAGGATCGGGGTCTTCATCGGTGAATCTCCTGGAAGAGGGCGTCAGGGTGAAGCGCGGAGCGGACCGATCACGCCGGCACGCAGGAACTGCTGCAGCAGTTGCGCACCCGGGGCGGCCAAGGTCTCGGGATCGAGGTGGTGCAGGGCGGCCAGTTGCTGCAGCTGTTGTTGGCCGGTGGCCCCGGGCGCCTCGCCGATCAGCGTCAGCAGATGCACCGCCAGGCTGGTCAGGGTGGCAAAGCGCACTGCGCCATCGGCATCGCGCCGTACCAGCAGGCCGGTGGGCTCTGCTGGCGGTTGCGACGGTGCATCGTCGCTACCCAGTTGATGCACCGGCCAGCGATACAGCAGCGGCCAGGCCAGTGGCGAGCGCTGCAACGGCACTTGCAACGGATCGATGTCGCCCGGTTCCGGCAGCGGATCAGCCTGCAGCTGGTACAGCGCAGTCTCCACCCACTCGTAGTGGGCCAGCTCGGCCAGCGCCGGATGCGGCAGTTCCGGTTGCACCTGCAGCCACTGCACGAACTCGGCAGCCAGCTCGGTGAACAACGGGGTGTGGCAACGGTGGCTGGCGAAATAGTGGCGCACCAGCGCACCCCAGGCCGGTTCGCCCAGCAGGCGCACGCAGACCGGGAAGCCGTTGCTCAACAATCCCAGCAGATTGTTGAACAGCAGGCGTTGGTACACCGCCACCCGGCGTGGGTCCATGCCGGGCGGCGCCGGCACCTGCGCCGGATCGCGCAGGTGTGCGGTGAACGCGTGCTGCTGCGCGCGCAGTCGTTCGGGGGCATCAGCCATGGGCGGCTCCGGCATGCACGGCCTGCAGGCGGTGGATGGTCTGCAGTTCGCCGCGCAGCTCGGCGTAAGGCGGGAAATTGAAGTCGCGTTCGAGCAGGGTAGGGCGCGGGCCGATGCGCGCGTAGGTGCGCGCCAGTAGATCCCACACCGGATCGATCACCGGGCTGCCGTGGGTGTCGATCTTCAGGTCCGGAGCGTCGTCCAGGTGCCCGGCCACATGCAGGCAGACGATGCGCTGCGCGGGCAGGCCGGTGATGAAGGCATCGGCGTCGTAGCCATGGTTGCAGGCATTGACGTAGACATTGTTGACGTCCAGCAGCAGATCACAGTCGGCCTCGGCCAGCACCGCATTGGTGAAGGCCAGTTCGTCCATCATCGGCTCCGGCGCCAGGTAGTACGAGACGTTTTCCACGGCGATGCGGCGTCCGAGGATGTCCTGCACGCGGGCGATGCGCGCAGCGGTGTGGCGTACGGCTTCATCGGTGAACGGAATCGGCAGCAGATCGTACAGATGGCCCTCGTCGCTGCAGTAGCTGAGGTGTTCGCTGTACAGCGGCACCCGGTGTTGCTCAAGAAAGGCACCCACCTGTGCCAGCAGCTGGGTATCCAGCGCTGCGCTGCCACCCAGTGACAACGACAGGCCGTGGCAGCTCAACGGATGGCGCGTGGCCAGTTCGGCCAGCGCGTCACCGGCGGGGCCGCCGACACCGATCCAGTTCTCCGGCGCGCACTCGAGGAAATCGAAATCGCCGGCGGGTGCGTCGCGCAGGTCCGGCAGCAGGGCGCGGCGCAGGCCCAGGCCCACGGCCGCCGCGGGAAGCGGCGACCGCGGGTGGACGACGCCGGCGCAGACGTCAGTGCTTGCCACCGCACTTGCCTTCGCCGCACTTGCCTTCGGCCGACTTCTTGTCGCCGCCGGTCTTGGCCTTGGCGTCGGCACCGGCCGCTGCCTTGCCCTTGTCGCCGCCGCACTTGCCTTCAGCGCTCTTGCCGTCGGCGCCACACTTGCCTTCTGCATGCTTGGCCGCGTCGGCGGATTTCGCATCGGCCGCCTTCGCGTCGGTGGCCTTGGCCGCCTGGCCGGCAACCAGATAGCCCTGGGCGAGATCGCTCATGCTCAGGGCCGAGGCGGAGGCGGTCATGCCGAGGCCTGCGGCCAGGGCGGTGGCGGTCAGCAGGGACAGCGTCTTGTTGGAGGTGCTCATCGGTCGTGCTCCTGGGTGGTGGGCGGGTGCCCGTGGTGAAGCGATGGTGCAGCGATCCTACTCAACGAATCCTCGCCGGGAGTTCAAATTTTCGTGAGAAGTATTGCGACGCCAACAAAATGGCCGCTGTCACGAGGACAGCGGCCACCCTGGAGTCGAATCCGGTGTTGCAGTGCAGTATCAGATGTCGCCGGCGCTGGAGGTCTCGTCGCGCTTCTGGCGCGGCGGCAGCGGCTGTTCGCCGTGCACCAGGAACCACACGTTTTCGGCGATGTTGGTGGCGTGGTCGCCCACGCGCTCCAGGTTCTTGGCCATGAACAGCAGATGGGTGCACGGGGTGATATTGCGCGGGTCTTCCATCATGTAGGTCAGCAGCTCGCGGAACAGCGCGGTGTACTGCGCATCCAGGCGGGCATCGTCCTCGCGCAGTTCCAGCGCGGCATCGGCATCGTTGTCACGGTAGGCGGCGATGGCACGGCGGACCTGCTGCGCAGCCAGACGGCCGAGCGCGCGCAGGCCCTGGATCTGCGGCAGCGGCGGCACCTTGCCCAGCGCGATGGAGCGCTTGGCGACGTTGGCCGCGTAGTCGCCGATGCGTTCGATGTCGGCCGGAATGCGCAGGCCGGCGAGGATCTCGCGCAGGTCGCGTGCCATCGGGCCACGCAGCGCCAGGCGCATCACGTCGTGGCTGATCTGCTGTTCCAGCGCATCGATCGCTTCATCGTTGGCGATGATGCGGTGGGCGGCGTTCTCGTCGCGCTTCTCGATGACGTCCATCGACGCCTCCAGCTGGGCGACGGCCATCTCGCCCATGCGCACGATTTCGGCCACCAGGCGCTGCTGCTCTTCGTCGTAGCTTTTGACGATGTGGTCGTTGGGAAGGTTCATGGTCTGCAATCCAGGTAGAGCCAGGCCGCGCCTGGCTGGGACATGTGGCGAAGCGTCAGCGCCGATCAGCCAAAGCGACCGGTGATGTAATCCTCGGTCTGCTGCTTGGACGGCTGCGAGAAGATCACTTCGGTGCGGTCGTGCTCGATCAGGTCGCCCAGGTACATGAAGGCGGTGTAATCGGACACGCGCGCGGCCTGCTGCATGTTGTGGGTGACGATCACGATGGTGTACTCGTGCTTCAGTTCTTCCACCAGTTGCTCGATGCGGCTGGTGGAGATCGGGTCCAGCGCCGAGGTCGGCTCGTCCAGCAGCAGCACCGACGGCCGCAGGGCGACGGCGCGGGCGATGCACAGACGCTGCTGCTGGCCGCCGGACAGGCCCAGCGCGCTCTGGTTGAGCTTGTCCTTCACTTCGTCCCACAGCGCGCCCTGGCGCAGCGCGTGCTCGACACGGTTGGCCATGTCCGCCTTGGACAGCTTCTCGTGGTGGCGGATGCCGTAGGCCACGTTCTCGAAGATGGTCATCGGGAACGGCACCGGCTTCTGGAACACCATGCCGACCTTGCTGCGCAGGCGGTTCATCGGGTACTTCGGCGACAGGATGTTCTCGCCGTCGAGGATCACTTCACCGCGTGCTTCCAGCTTCGGATACAGCGCGTAGATGCGGTTGAAGATGCGCAGCAGGGTCGACTTGCCACAACCGGAGGGACCGATCAGCGCGGTCACGCGCTTTTCCGGGATCTCCAGGTTGATGCCCTTCAGGGCGTGGAACTTGTCGTAGTAGAAGTCCAGTCCACGCGCGGCGAGCTTGACCGGTGCCGGAGCGTGCAGGTTCTCGTGCGAGGCCGGCACCACGATGCGCTGCATCGGCACGGCGTTGGAAAGGTCGTTCATGGCGGTATCCACGGAAAGGTCAGTCATGGGAGATACGGTTGCGCAGCAGGATGCCGCGTGCAGAGAGGCTGACCAGCAGCACGAACACGGTCAGCACCAGCGCGCCGGCCCAGGCCAGCACCTGCCAGGATTCATAGGGGCTGCCGGCGAACTGGTTCATCACCACCGGCACCGAGGCCATCGGCTGGAACACGTTGCTGTTCCAGTACTGGTTGCCAAAGGCGGTGAACAGCAGCGGTGCGGTCTCGCCGGAAATGCGCGCCAGCGCCAGCAGGATGCCGGTGATGATGCCGGCCGAGGCACTGCGGTACAGCACCTGCACGATCACCTTCCACTGCGGGATGCCCAGCGACAGGGCGGCTTCGCGCATCTGCGAAGGCACCAGGCGCAGCATCTCGTCGGTGGTACGCACCACCACTGGCAGCACGATGAAGGCCAGCGACAGCGCACCTGCGAAGGCGGAGAAGCTGCCGCCGGTCTGCATCACGTACAGGGTGTAGACGAACAGGCCCAGCACGATGGACGGCGCCGACAGCAGGATGTCGTTGACGAAGCGGACCACGGTGCCGGCCTTGCGGGCGTTGCCGTACTCGGCCAGCCAGGTGCCGGCCAGCACACCCAGCGGAGTGCCGATGCCGATCGCCAGCGCACACATCACTGCGCTGCCGAAGAAGGCGTTGGCCAGACCGCCTTCCTGCATCGGCGGCGGTGTCATCTTGGTGAACAGATCCAGGTTGATGCCGGCCAGACCCTTCGAGGCCAAGGTGAACAGGATCCAGCCGAGGAAGAACAGGCCGAACAGCGCGGTGGCGCAGGACATCGCGATGGCGATGACGTTGCCGATGCGGCGGCGCAGGTACAGGGAGTCAGCGGTGCTGGACATCAGTTGCCCTCCTTGCGGGACAGGCGCATCAGCATCAGGCGGGCGATGGCGAGCACCACGAAGGTGACGATGAAGAGGACGAAGCCGAGCAGCAGCAACGCCGAGCGGTAGGTTTCAGTGGCTTCGCCGAAGTCGTTGGCGATCAGCGCGGCGATGGTGGTGCCCGGTTCCAGCAGCGACGGCGACAGGCGCACGCTGTTGCCGATCACGAAGGCCACGGCCATCGTCTCGCCCAGTGCGCGGCCGAGGCCGAGGAACACGCCACCGATCACCGCCGAGCGGGTGTAGGGCAGCACGATGTCCCAGCTCACTTCCCACTTGGTGGAACCCAGCGCGTAGGCCGATTCCTTCAGGCGGGTCGGCACGGTCAGGAACACTTCGCGCATCACCGAGGAGATGAACGGGATGACCATGATCGCCAGCACGAAACCGGCGGTGAGCATGCCGATGCCCAGAGGCGGGCCCTGGAACACCGGGCCGATGATCGGCCATTCGCCCAGGGTTTCGTTGAGGAACGGGGTGACGTACTCGGTCATCACCGGCACCAGCACGAACAGGCCCCACATGCCGTAGATGATCGAGGGAATGCCCGCCAGCAGTTCGATGGCGGTACCGACCGGGCCCCGCAGCCAGCGCGGTGCCACTTCGGTGAGGAAGAAGGCGATGCCGAAGCTGACCGGCACGGCGATGACCATCGCGATCAGTGCGGTGACCAGGGTGCCGTAGATCGGGGCGAGGGCACCGAACTTGTTTTCGACCGGATTCCAGTCGGAAGAGAAGAAGAAGCTCAGGCCCTGCACCTGCAGGGCGTGGCGACCACCCCACAGCATCGACAGTGCGGCGCAGGCCAGTGCGATCAGGACGAAGATGACGGTGCCGACCAGCACCCATCGGAACAGTTTGTCGTTGCGGGCATCACGCGTGTCACGCGTGGACGGGGCGGCTACAGGCTGGGCGATGGCATTCATGGGGACGGCAGGGCCAGGAAGGGGCGGGGCAGCACGATGTTCAGGAGGCGGTGCCCGCACGTGGCGGGCACCGTCGGGTCCATCACTTCAGTTCGGTCGCCCAGTAGGCTTCGATCTGCTTGACCAGCTCGGCCGGCAGCGGCACGTAGTGCAGTTCGTTGGCCTGGGTCTGGCCGCTTTCGAAGGCCCACTTGAAGAAGGCCAGCGCATCCTGGTTGCGCTTGGCATCCTTCGGCTTCTTCTGCATCAGCATGAAGTTGGTGGCGGTGATCGGCCACGCCTGCTCGCCCGGTGCGTTGGTGATGACCAGGTTGAAGTCCTTGGCGCTGGCCCAGTCGGCGCTGGCGGCAGCGGCGGCGAAGGTCTCAGCGTTCGGCTGCACCCAGGTGCCGGCCGCGTTCTGCAGCGAGGTGTAGGGCATCGCGTTCTGCAGGGCGTAGGCCAGTTCGACGTAGCCGATCGAGCCCTTGATCTGCTTCACGTACGAGGCGACGCCTTCATTGCCCTTGCCACCCACGCCGTCCGGCCACTGCACCGAGGTGCCTTCGCCGACTTTGCTCTTCCACTCCGGGCTGACCTTGGACAGGTAGTTGGAGAAGTTGAAGGTGGTGCCCGAACCGTCCGAACGGTGGACGATGGTGATCTTGCCGTCCGGCAGGGTCACGCCCGGGTTGGCGGCGACGATGGCCGGGTCGTTCCAGGTCTTGACCTTGCCCAGGAAGATGTCGGCGAGCAGGGCGCCACTGAGGCGCAGCTTGCCGGCTTCCAGGCCGTCGATGTTGACCACCGGCACCACGCCGCCGATGGCCGACGGGAACTGGGCCAGGCCGGCCTGGGCCAGCTCGTCGCTGCTCAGCGGCTTGTCCGACGAACCGAAATCAACGGTGCCGGCCTTGATCTGGGCGATGCCACCGCCGGAACCGATCGACTGGTAGTTGATCTTGGCGCCGGTGGCGGTGTTGTAGTCGGCCGACCACTTGGACACCAGCGGGAAGATGAAGGAGGCGCCGGCACCGGAGACCTCAGCGGTCACCTTGTCGCCGGCAGCGGCCGGAGCAGCGGCGCCGTCAGCGGCCGGCTGCTGTGCGGCCTGCTTGTCGCCACCGCAGGCAGACAGGCCCAGGGCGATGGCCAGGGAAAGGGCGGCAAGGCTGGCCGAGTGCAGTTTCATGGTCACTCCATAGCGGGGTAGAGCCGACGGTGTCGGCGGATGCGGCTATGAAATGATGTTTTTGTTACAACCGTATGACGTCCATGACAGAGGTGTCTTGGATCACGTTCTGGCAAGGGTTTCACAGGGGTGGCGTGCCCCCGGCGGGGGCCCGGAGACCACGGATCTGCGCACCGATATGACGATGGAGGCAGGGTGGAGCCGAGCCCATGCTCGGCTGCCCGCGAGGGCAGGCCAGAAGCAGCCGAGCATGGGCTCGGCTCTACAGATGCTCCTGCATGACCCCATCGCCGCAACAACAGATCAACGGAAGCGCGGCGCCTTTCACGACCAACCCTACAAAAAAGAAGAGCGCCGGACCCCGAAGGATCCAGCGCCCGGTGGGGCCGGCGGGGGAGAGAGGACCCGCCGACCCCGTTCCTGCGGGGGAACGCCTTGCAACGAAACTCAGTACTTCAGGTTCTGCGTCCAGTAGGTCTCGATCTGGCGCACCAGCGCGTCCGGCAGCGGCACGTAGTCCAGCTGCTTGGCCTGCGCATCGCCATTCTTGTAGACCCAGCGGAAGAACTCCTGGGTGGCCTTGGCGCCCGCCACGTTCTTCGGCTGCTTGCGCACCAGGATGAAGTTGGTGGCGGTGATCGGCCACGCATCAGCGCCCGGGGCGTTGGTCATCACCAGGTAGAAGTCGCGGGCGTTGGCCCAGTCGGCGCTGGCCGCAGCGGCCGAGAACGATGCGTCCGACGGCTGCACGATCTTGCCGGCCGCGTTCTTCATCGCCGCGTAGGACATCTTGTTCTGCAGCGCATAGGACAGTTCGACGTAGCCGATGCCGCCCTTGATCTGCTTCACGTAGGCAGCAACGCCTTCGTTGCCCTTGCCGCCGATGCCGGCCGGCCACTGCACCGAGGTGCCTTCACCGACCTTGCTCTTCCACTCCGGGCTGACCTTGGACAGGTAGTTGACGAAGTTGAAGGTGGTGCCCGAGCCGTCCGAACGATGGACGATGGTGATCTTGCCGCTGGGCAGGGTCAGGCCGCTGTTCAAGGCGGCAATGGCCGGGTCGTTCCAGGTGGTGATCTTGCCCAGGAAGATGTTGGCCAGGGTCGGACCGTCCAGCTTCAGCGCGCCCGGGGCGACGCCCGCGACGTTGATCACCGGCACCACGCCGCCGATCACCGACGGGAACTGGGCCAGGCCGGCGGCCGCCAGCTCTTCCGGCTTCAGCGGCGCATCGGACGAACCGAAGTCCACGGTCGCAGCCTTGATCTGGGCGATACCACCGCCGGAACCGATCGACTGGTAGTTGACCTTCTTGCCGGTGGCGGTGCTGTAGTCGGCCGACCACTTGGACATCACCGGGTAGATGAACGAGGCGCCCGCGCCGGTGACATCGGCGGCGTTGGCGGCGAACACGGACGACGCGGCCAGAATGGCGACGGCGGCGCGCGACTTGAAGGCGTGGATCACGGGAGAGACTCCTGGGGTGGTCGAGGGGCGGCTGCCCGACGTTTCGGTGCACATTCCATAACGGTTCCATGACACGCCCGCGTCTGTCATATGACGCGGACGTGACAGCCGTCATGGCGCTGCCGATGCCTCCCATTCAGAGCCCGCGCAACGCCTCTGGAACGGCATAGCGGCCGTCGCTGGGCAGCAGTGTCCAGCGCTGCGCCGGTGCCGTCGTGTCGGTTGCATGGCAGTCGTCGCCCGCAGCGACGCTGATCGTATCGATGCGCTTTTCGCGCACCAGGATCGGTGCCGGACCCGCGGAAGTGCTATCGCCCATTTCCAGCGTGCGCTCGAAGCGGCTGAACTCGCCGGCGCATCGCGTATCCCATTCGCCGCGACTACCGCTGACCGCCAGCGGCGCAAGCACCCGGCGCAGTTGCCGGCCATCGCGCACGAACAACTGCAGTTCGGTCTGCGCGAACGGGTTGGGCCCTGAGCTGCCGCTGTAGTCCATGCGCACGCCAAACGCGCGGGTGGCCGGGTCCAGCTGCCAGCGTGCGGTGTCCAGGTGGAGCCCGGTGAAGCGCAGCGCATCGCTGCTGACCGCATCGGCCACGCGGGTCCAGGCCAGCGGCCGGCCACTGGCGGTGTCGATCAGCAACAGATCCAGGTCGCCGCCGCGCACGTCTTCCGAGGCCGGCTCTGTCCATTGCGCGACGGCCAGCAGGGTCGTGCCGGGTTGCGCGGGCCACGCACGGCAGGCGCTGCTGTCGGCATCGGTAAAGCGTGCCGTCACTGGCAAGGCGCCAGCCGGCAACTGCCGATACGCGGCCTCGCGCACGGCCTCTGCATCGTCACAGGCGAGCGCGGTGGCGGGCAGGGCGGCGAGCAGGGCAGCGCACAGCAGGCGGCGCAGGCGAAGGGAAGGGGGCATCCCGAAGGTCCATGTCGACAGGGCAGGGCATCATCGCGCGGCCACCGCCTGCCCACAACGACGAAGGCACGGCCGGAGCCGTGCCTTCGTTCGAACGCGTGCTTCCGGTCTTACCAGAAGAACTGCGCGCGGGCTTCCAGGATGTTCGGATCGTCGTTGACGAAGCCACGGGCGGTCGAGTTGTACTTCTTGCTGTCGACCATCACGTAGTTGAGCATCAGCTTGAAGTTCGAGCGCCAGTACCAGTTGGCGCCGACGGTCCAGATGTCCATCTTGCCGCCGAGCACGCCATCGACGATCGGCGGACGGCCGGCCACCGGGTTGGCGGCGAGGTTGCCGTCGTTCAGGTCCATGTGGTCGTAACGCACGCCCAGCTGCCACTGGCCGCCGGCCGGGTTGTTCGGCAGGCCGGTGCCCGGGGTGCCGCCCTTGTAGCTCCAGCTTTCGCCGGTGACATTCCACACGCCGCTGACGTAGTAGCCGTCACTGGTGTAGTTGTCGTTGGCCATGCGCTTGGCCTTGCTGGTGTAGTACTCGGCCTGGGCCTTGAACGGACCCTGGAAGTACATCGCTTCGGCACCGATGGTGCTGACGCGGTCGGTGTCGACCAGGTTGCCGCTGTCGACCAGGCGCGCGGTGGCCAGGTCAGCGTTCGGGCGGGCACGCACGCGCAGGGTGTCTGCGTCGGTGTCGTAGTTCACGTAGCTCAGGCCGAAGTGCAGGACCTGGCCCTTCTCGTTGATCGGGGCCCAGGTACCACGTGCGCCGTAGCCGCTGCCGTGGGCCAGGTTGCGGGTCAGTTCGCGGCCGAAGGCGCTGGCGGTGACCGACCAGTTGTCCTGGCCGTAGCTGTAGGCACCGCCGAGGCGACGGGCGACGGCGTAGGTGTTGGTGACCGCAGCCTTGGAGATGAAGTCGTTGTTCTTGGTGCTGGACAGCTCTTCCAGGCTGTTGGGCTGCTTGAACTGGCCGACCTGGATGAAGTGGTTGGCGTTGCCCAGCAGCTTGTACTTCACGTTGGTGTCGAGGAACTTGTCGGCCTTGGCGTCATAGCCGACCACCCACTCCACGTTGCCCGGGCCCTTGCCCTTCAGCACCAGCTCGGCGCGACGCAGTTCGAATTCGCTGTTCTTGCCGTTGCCGGCGTCACCGCCGTTGAGGTCCACGACGTCATTGTCGTACCAGTTGCCGTCGGCCTGGACCAGGCCTTCGAAGGTGATTTCCGAACCGCCGATCACATCGATGGCGACTTCGGCGTGGGCGGCCGGCACATACAGCGCAGCAGCCACGGCGACCGTCAGGAGTTGGTGATGCAGTTTCATGGAGAGGAGCCTTGCAGGCAGGTGGGAAGATGCGCGCAGGCTAAAACGTGAAGATTGCGTAAATGTGACAGTTCGCGCACGGCCGCGATCCGCCGCAGGCCCCGTCACGGCTGGGCCTGCCATTGAAACCGGTTACGTATGACGCCCGGATTGCGTCCCGGTTGCAGTAGATCCACGCCCTGCGAGGATGGTGTTTCCGTGCATCCACGTCGTGCGCGGATGCCGCCATCACTCGGCGAGGGTCTTGTCCTTGAACCGGCAGAGATCGGCAATCACGCACCCCGGACAATCCGGCTTGCGCGCTTTGCACACGTACCGCCCGTGCAGGATCAGCCAGTGATGCGCATCGAGCAGGAACTCGGCGGGAATCGCTTTGACCAATCGATCTTCCACCTCGCGCACGTTCTTTCCTGGCGCAAGTCCAGTGCGGTTGGCGACACGGAAGATATGCGTGTCCACCGCCATCACCGGTTCGCCGAAGGCGGTGTTGAGCACCACGTTGGCAGTCTTGCGACCGACACCGGGCAGGGCCTCCAGTGCATCGCGATCGCGTGGCACTTCGCCGCCGTGCTTCTCCAGCAGCAACGCGCAGGTGGCGATCACGTTCTTCGCCTTCGCATTAAACAGGCCGATGGTGGCGATGTACTTCTTCAGTCCCTCTTCGCCCAGGGCGAGGATTTTCGCCGGCGTGTTGGCAACCGGGAACAGGCGACGGGTGGCCTTGTTGACGCCGACGTCGGTGGCCTGCGCCGACAGTGCGACCGCCACCAGCAGTTCGAACGGCGAACTGTATTCCAGCTCGGTCTTCGGATGCGGGTTGAGTTCGCGCAGGCGGGTGAACATCTCCACCACGTCGGCGCGCGGCATCGTACCGCCGCGGCGCGCAGGTGCGCGCGCGGTCTTCTTCGTGGTCGCCATTACTGCTCCTTGCCGGCGGCGCGGGCCTTGGCCCGGGCGAGGATGGCGGCCGCTGCCGCGGGCAGGGCGGGTTTGGCGTCCGGTGCCGGCGCGGGCGTGCGACGTGCATCACGCTCGGCCTCGCGGCGGGCCAGGCGCACCGCGCGTGCACGGAAACGTTCGCGCGCGGCCCAGGCACGCTGCAGTTGCAGTTGCATCTGGCAGAGGCGGTCGGGCAGGTCCGGATGATCGGGCAGCAGCCGGTCATCGCCAGCGCGCACGACGTAGTCCATCAGTCCAGCCTGCAGCGCGCCATCGGGATCGTCTGCCTGGACCCGGGCGAACAGCAGCACGGGGTTGGGTCGGGATGCCATGGCAATCAGCGGTTCTGGAAGGCGGGTGGACGGCGCTGCAGGAAGGCGCTGGTGCCCTCGCGCATGTCCTCGGTGGCGAACAGCAGGCCGAACTGCGCACTTTCGTATTCCAGGCCGGCGTCCAGGCTGCATTCGCCGCCCACGTGCACTGCGTCGAGCAGGCCGCGCAGCGCCAGCGGCGCCGACTGTGCCAGCTGCCGGGCCAGGGCCTGTACGCGGGCGTCCAGCTCGGCGGCGGGCACCACCTCGTTGACGATGCCCAGGGCCAGCGCGCGCGCGGCGTCGATCGGGGTGCCCAGCAGGCACAGTTCCAGCGTGGCCGCGCGGCCACACAGGCGCAGCAGTCGCTGGCTGCCGCCGAAGCCGGGAATCAGGCCGAGATTGATCTCCGGTTGGCCGACCTTGGCCGAATCGGCCGCAATGCGCAGGTGGCAGGCCATTGCCAGTTCCAGCCCGCCGCCCAGCGCAAAACCGTTCACGCGGGCGATCACCGGCTTGGGCATGCGTTCGATGCGGCGCATCAGGGCCTGGCCGAGCAGGGAGAAGTCACGTCCCTGAACCGCGCTCAATGTGTTCATTTCCGCGATGTCGGCCCCAGCCACGAAGGCCTTGGGGCCTGCGCCGGTCAGCACCACCACCCGTACCGCCGGATCGGTGGCCGCGTCGCTGAACGCCCCGGCCAGAGCCTGCAGGGTCGCGGCATTGAGGGCGTTGAGTTTGTCCGGACGCTGCACGGTAATGGTGCGGATGGCGCCGTCGTCGCTGACGCCGACCGGGTGGGGAGTGGGGGCCTCGGCCACGGGAAACTCCTGGAACGTTAAAAAAAAGTGAGATTGAACTCTGTAAACGCAGACAGGTCATAGCCTGCGTGGTGAGTAGCGGTTACACGTTGTGGCCGTTATCCTAACCCGTCGCCTCAGGGCGGCGCAGAACGTCCCTGAGTTACCACCCCTGGAGAACTGTTTGATGAAGTTGCGTTCTATCGCGGTCGCCGTCGCGGCCCTGGCCCTGACGGGCAATGCCTTCGCCCAGGACATCGCGTCCGAGAAGGGCAAGCTGAGCTACTACTTCGGTTACGACTACGGCAACAACCTGGCGGAGCTGACCGGTCGCGGTGAGCAGCTGGACATCAACTCGGTGGTGAAGGGTCTGCAGGACGCCTACGCCAAGAAGCAGCCGGCGATCACCGCCGAGCAGCTGAAGCCGGCCGTTGAAGCGTTCCAGAAGCGCGAGCAGGGCCGTGCCCAGGCCGCCAAGGCCGAGTACGAAAAGGCTGCTGCCGACAACAAGACCAAGAGCGATCAGTTCATGGCGCAGAACAAGGCAAAGGCGGGCGTGCAGACCCTGCCGAGCGGCGTTCAGTACCGTGTGATCGAAGCCGGCAAGGGTGCCAAGCCGACCCAGGCCAGCACCGTGCAGCTGGAAGTGGCCGGTCCGTTCCCGTACGGCCAGCGTCCGACCGAGGCTCGTCCGGCCCAGCAGATTCCGTCGATCAAGGTCAGCGAAGTCGAAATGAAGGCCATGCGCGAGACCCTGCTGCAGATGCCGGCTGGCTCGAAGTGGGAAGTGTCCCTGCCGCCGGATCAGGCCTATGGCGCCGACCCGCGCACCCCGTTCCCGCCGAACGTGGCTGTGCAGTTCGAGATCAAGCTGATCAGCGTCAAGTAAGAAGAAACTGCATCAACATCAACGCGCCGGTGATCCCACCGGCGCGTTTTTGTTTCTGCAGCATGCAGCAGCCGTATGGGCCCCATCCCAAATCCGGTCCATTCGCGCTACTGTTGACCGGTGCAAATAATGGAAGAAACGGCGCGTGCTGTCGCAAGTCCCTGCATCAACGTGTGCAAGCTGGATCGCAACCGGCTGTGCGCCGGCTGCGGGCGGCATATCGACGAAATCGCGGGGTGGTCGTCGATGAGCGACAGCGAGCGCACCCACATCCTGCAGCGCGTGCTGCCATTGCGGCAACAGCTGCAGCAGTCGCTGCGAGGCTCGCTGGCCGATCATGAGCGCCTGCTGCGCGCCCTGCACCCGCTGGCCGAGCCGCCGGCAGGCGACGGCTGGAACCGCAGTGAACTGGATGATCTGCTGCCCCCGGGCCCACCGGTCGAGGCGGCGGTGCTGGCCGGCATCGTGCCGCGTGCCAACGGTGCGCAGGTGATCCTGACCCGGCGTACCGAAACCCTGCGGCAACATGGTGGCCAGGTCGGTTTTCCCGGTGGCCGTACCGAGCCGGATGATCGTGATGCGCTGGCCGCCGCACTGCGCGAAAGCCAGGAAGAAATCGCATTGGCGCCGACGCAGGTGCAGGCACTGGGTTATCTCGATCCGTTCGTGACCATCACCGGCTACCGGGTCACCCCGGTGGTGGCGGTGATCGATCCTGACTTCGTGGCGGTACCGCAGCCCAGCGAAGTAGCCGAGGTGTTCGAAGTGCCGCTGGACTACCTGATGGCCGCCGACAACCTGCGCCAGGTCGAAATCAACCATCGCGGCCGCGTCCGCCACGTCCTCGAATACGGCTGGCCCGGCCAGCGCATCTGGGGCGCCACTGCGGCCATCCTGTACAACCTGCGTCGCCGCCTGGAGCAAGTGCAATGAAATCGATCGACCCGCCGTGGACCACCCTCGTTGATGTTGCGACCCTGGCTGCGGCCCTGGGCGACGGAGTACGCGTGGTCGATGCCCGCGCAACTGCAAGCACTGTCGTACGCGTGGTCGATGCACGTGCATCGCTGGCCGATCCGCAGGCGGGCAATGGCCTCTACGCACAGGGACATATTCCCGGTGCGGTGCATGCCGATCTCAACCGCGACCTGTCCGACCTTGCACGGGTCGGCCATGGCCGCCACCCACTGCCGGACAGCGATACGTTCGCCGCGCGGCTGGGGCACTGGGGCATCGGCCCCGATACGCAGGTGGTCGTGTATGACGGCAGCGATGGCAGCATGGCCGCCGCGCGCCTGTGGTGGCTGCTGCGCCTGATCGGGCACACGAAGGTGGCCGTGCTCGATGGCGGCATCGCCGCCTGGCAGGCCGCCGGCCAACCGCTGGCGACCGGCAGCAGCGAAGTCGCGGCGTTGCCGGCGTATCCGGGGCGTTTCGATACCAGCCAGGTTGCCAGCGCGGACGAGATCGAATCGCGTCTCAAGCACGCGCCGGGCTGGCTGGTCGACGCCCGCGCAGGCGAGCGTTTCCGTGGCGAGGTGGAACCGCTGGATCCGGTGGCCGGCCATGTGCCGGGAGCGGTCAATCGACCGTTCGCGCTGAACGTGCTGGACGGCCGCCTGCGCGATGCACAGGAACTGCGCTCCGAACTGCAGGGCGTGATCGGCAACCAGGATCCCCAGCGCGTGGTGCTGATGTGCGGCTCGGGCGTGACCGCCTGCCATCTGCTGCTGGCGATGGAAAGCGCGGGCCTGTCCGGCGCGCGCATCTATGCCGATTCCTGGAGTGGCTGGGTCAGCGACAGCAGCCGCCCGGTCGCTACCGGCGCCTGAAGCCGCTTCCTGGACCTGCGCCACTGTAGAGCCGAGCCCACGCTCGGCTGCTTCCGCCTGCAATGCCGTGGAACTGCACCATCCAAGCCGAGCATGGGCTCGGCTCTACGGGACGCGTGCATTGCCTGGCAGCATCACCCCAGCGGCTGCAGCGGCACCTTGGCCAGGATCCGCTGCCACGGGAACAACGGGCCCGGATCCCGCTTGCGCGCCACGGTCACGGCCGGGTCGTCACTGGCAGGTACCTGCTCCAGGTCCAACTGGTCGTGGCCGGCGATCTGCCGCAGCGAGGGGTACTGCAGCACCAGCGCCTGCAGCAACCGTTCCAGCGCCAGCAACTGCGCTTCGGTGTAGGGCTCGTCCATCGCCTGGTGGCGGCTGTCGAGCCAGTGCGGGTAGCGCCCCGAATTGACCAGTTCGATGCCCACCGAGTCGGCATTCATGCCGCGCACGTGGTGGGCGATGCGCTCCGGCGCCACGTACTGCACCACGCTGCCGTCGCGGTCGATGTAGAAATGCCCGCTGTTGCCGGCGCCGCTGTCGTACAGCACGCGCTCGCCGTACTCACGGGCAGTCGCCAGGTCGGGCAGTTCGGTACAGTGGATCACCACCATCGCCAGGCTGGATGGATCGCGCACGGGCAGGCGGTCGTGGTAGGGCAGCGGCTGCAGCTGCAGGCCGGGCAGGAGCGGGTTGGGCATGCGGCGATGCTAGCATTGCCGAATGAAACTGCCTTCCTTCCTGCTGTCGGTCCGCTCCGTGGGAGCGCACGCATGAGCCGCGGTCACTGCATCCTGTCGCACGGTTTCGAGAGCGGCCCGGAGGCGACCAAGGTCACCGCCCTGGCCGAAGTCGCCGAGCGCCTGGGCTGGACCCATGAGCGCCCCGATTACACCGACCTGGACGCGATGAGCGAGGTCAGCCGCGTTGGCGACGTGCGCACCCGCCTGCAGCGCCTGATCGAGCGCACGGCCGCTGCCGCCGCGCAGGGTCCGGTGGTGCTGGCGGGCTCCAGCCTGGGCGCCTACATCTCCGCCATTGCCTCGCTGCAGGTGCCGGTGGCCGGCCTGTTCCTGATGGTGCCGCCCACCACCATGGGCCCGATGCCGGCGCTGGATGCCGCGCCGGTGCCGACCACGGTGGTACAGGCGTGGCATGACGAGGTGGTGCCGGCCGCTGGGGTCATCGCCTGGGCGCAGGCGCGCTCGGCGCAGCTGCTGCTGGTGGACGACGGCCATCGCCTGGAAAACCACGTCGAGGCCTCCGCGCAGGCCTTTGAGCGCCTGCTGCGGCAGCTGTGAAGCCCGGGCGCACGGCGCGCCCGCCCGCATTGACTACAATGGCAGCCCCGCCGCCCCTGGCGCGGGCCTGCCGGCCGTGCCTACGGCCCTCCCTTCCGAATGGCCCGGCTCCCTGCCGTGCCTGACCACCTGCGAACCGATCCCGTGAAATTTTTTGTCTCCTGCGCCAAGGGCCTGGAATACCTGCTTGCCGATGAGTTGTCGGCCCTCGGCCTGGAAAAGGCCACTGCCACCATCGCCGGCGTCAACGCCGAGGGCGAACTGGAGCAGGCGCTGCGGATCGTCATGTGGTCGCGGCTGGCCAGCCGCGTACTGTGGCCGATCGACGAGTTCGAATGCCCGGACGAGCAGGCGCTGTATGACGGCGTGCGCGCGCTGCCGTGGCACGAGCACATCAAGCCGGAGATGACCCTGGCGGTGGACGCGCACGTGTCCGGCGACAAGATCACCCATGCCCGTTTCGCCGCGCAGCGGATCAAGGACGCCATCGTCGATCGCATGCGTGACGAAGGGCTCGAGCGCCCCTCGGTCAACACCGATCTGCCGGACGTGCGCGTCAACCTGTCGCTGCGCAAGGGCCGCGCCTCGCTGTCGATCGACCTCGGTGGTGGCCCGCTGCACCGCCGCGGCTGGCGTGGTGCCGCGCATGACGCGCCGTTGAAGGAAAACCTGGCTGCCGCGCTGCTGATGCGTGCGCAGTGGCCGCGCCTGCATGCTGCCGGTGGCGGCCTGCTGGATCCGATGTGCGGCAGCGGCACCCTGCTGATCGAAGGCGCGCTGATGGCCGCCGACGTCGCTCCCGGCCTGATGCGCCATGGCAGTCTGCCGCCGAGCCGCTGGTTGGGCTTCGACAAGGCGGCCTGGAAAACCATCCAGAGCGAAGCGCGTGATCGCGAAGCGGCCGGCTTGGCCGCGCTGAAGCCGGTCGTCCACGGCAGCGACATCGACCCGGTGGCGATCCAGGCGGCGCGCGAGAACGCGGAAGTGGCCGGCGTCGCCCATGCCATCCGCTTCACCCGCGCCGATGTGGCTGACCTGCCCACCCCGGAGCAGGAGATCGGCGCGGTGGTCTGCAACCCGCCGTATGACGAACGCCTGGCCGCCGATCCGGCGCTGTACCGCAAGCTCGGCAATGCCCTGCAGAAGGCGGTGCCGCAGTGGCGCGCCAGCCTGCTGTGCGGCAATGACGAACTGGCCTTTGCCACCGGACTGCGTGCCGGCAAGAAATACCAGATGTTCAATGGTGCACTGGAATGTGCACTGATCGTCTGCGATCCGATCGCGGTGCCGGGTCGCGATCCGGCACAGGTGCGCGAGCTGAGCGAAGGCGCGCAGATGGTGGCCAACCGCCTGCGCAAGAACCTGAAGAAGTTCAAGAGCTGGCGTGCCCGCGAGAACATCACCTGTTTCCGCGCCTACGACGCCGATCTGCCGGAGTACGCGGCCGCCATCGACGTCTACGAGGAAGACGGCGGCCAGCGCCGCACCTTCCTGCACGTGCAGGAATACGCTGCACCGGCCGCGATTCCCGAGAACGACGTGCGCCGCCGCCGCAATGAACTGCTGGCTGCTGCGCGCGAGGTGTTCGCCGTACCGCCGGAACAGGTGTCGATGAAGTCGCGCGAACGTGGCAAGGGCGGCAGCAAGTACGGCCGTTTCGAGCAGCGTGATGAGTTCCTCGTGGTACGCGAGAACAACGCGCTGCTGCAGGTGAACCTGTTCGATTACCTCGATACCGGCCTGTTCCTCGACCATCGCCCGCTGCGCCGCCTGATGGCCGAGCAGGCGCGCGGCAAGCGCTTCCTCAACCTGTTCTGTTACACCGGCGTGGCCAGTGTGCAGGCGGCGGTGGCCGATGCGGCCAGCACCACCAGCGTCGACCTGTCGGCGACCTACCTGCAGTGGTGCTACGACAACCTGGCCTTGAACGGGCAGGGCGGCAACCAGCACCTGCTGGTGCAGGCCGATGCGATGGCCTGGCTGGAAGGCGATCGCGGCCAGTACGACGTGATCTTCTGCGACCCGCCGACGTTCTCCAACTCGGCCCGTGCCGAGGACTTCGACGTGCAGCGCGAACAGGTGAAGATGCTGCGTGCGGCCGTCGCCCGACTGGCGCCGGGCGGCGTGCTGTATTTCTCCAACAACTTCCGCCGCTTCAAGCTGGAAGAGAACGCCATCGCCGAATTCGCCCAGTGCCGCGAGATCAGCGCCAGCACCATCGGCCCGGATTTCGAGCGCAACGCACGCATCCATCGTGCGTGGGAGCTGAAGCGCCTGGCGTGAACCGACGTCCGGGGTCGGATCCCCTGCGCGCAGCGCAGGGGCTCTGACCCCATCAAGGTCGGAGGATCCACGCCATGCATCGATGGCGGTACGTGCCTGGGTCAGAGCCCTTGCGCTGTGCGCAAGGGATCCGACCCCGGTGGCTTCGGCTACACCAACGCCACCACCAGCCCGATCACCGGCAACGCGACCGCCAGCGGTGCGATCCATTTCGGCCGGTACGGATACAGGCCGAACGCCAGCACGATGCCACCCAGCGTAAGCGCGCCGAGCCACAGCACCGGGCCCATCGCCCAGCCCTGGTCGACCACGCACAGGGCGAACGCCACGGTCAGCAGCACCCAGCCCAGCACCCGCCATTGCGTGCGCCGTACTGGTGACGCCGCTGCCTTGCCGTGCAGTTCCTGCTGGTGCTTCTCCATCGCCAGCGACAGCGCGGTGAACGCTGTGAACGACAATCCCAGTACCAGCAGCATCATGCGCTGGCCTCCGCTTCCACTGCATCGGCCGGTGCCTTCGTCGCTGCAGCGGCCGCCGCGCGCTTCTTTTTCTCGGCGGCACTCAGCGGCGGCGTCCAGCGCTGCATGCGCCAGCCGCACAGGGCCAGCATCGCGCCGAAGGCGATCATCGACAGGTCGAAGCCAGCCAATGCCCAGTCACCGTTGAACAGGGTCACGCCCAGGTGTGCGTGGGTGGTCAATGCGTTCACTACCGGGATCAGCGCGAACGCGGCCGCGCCGATGTACAGCTGCCACGCCCACATCATCCGCTTGGGCCAGATGAAGGCCGCCAGCAGCGAGGCGCCCCATGCGTAGAAGAACACGTTCGCCTCGGCGTTGGAGCGCTCGGCCAGGCCCAGCGGCAGCAGCCGGTTGCCCCAGAAATAGGCGGCAAAGGCGATTGGCAGGCCGGCCACGGCGCCGATGTTCAGCGCATCGACCAGGCGCAGGCCGAAGCCGGTGCGACCGCTCTTGGCATGCTTCGGACGCTCCTTCACCGCCCACAGCACCACGCCGCTGGCCACCATCAGGCAGCCGGTCAGGCCGGACAGGAAGAACAGGGCGCGCACGCCCCAGTCGGCGAAGCGCGCCAGGTGCAGGCCGTACAGCACGCCACGGGTGGCGGTGGCGCCACCGGAAGGCGGGGTTTCCTGCAGCAGCGCGCCAGTGACCATGTCATAGCGCAGCGCGGGCGTGTCGATGGACAAACGCTTGCCGTCGCGCTGGCGGATGTCGATCACCGCATTGGCGGCACCGGGATTGGCAACGCTGAAACCGGCGACCTCGGTGCCGTGCCAATGCGTGCGGGCACTGTCCAGCAGCTGCCGCAGCGGCAGCGGGGCTGCCTTGCCTTCGGCGGGCGCGGTGACCTCGGGCAGGCCACCAAAGGCCTCCGAATAGAACGCATCCTGATCGGTGCCGTAGGCCACGTTCACTCCCCACGGCAGGTACATGATCATCAACGTGACGATGCCGGTGTAGGTGATCATTGCGTGGTAGGGCAGGGCCATCACCGCGCTGACGTTGTGGAAGTCCAGCCAGGAGCGCAGGCCCTTGTCCTTCCGGAAGGTGAAGAAGTCCTTGAAGATCTTCTTGTGGGTGATCACGCCGGTGATGATCGCCACCAGCATGAACATCGCGCAGAAGCCCACCAGGTAGCGCGCCCACAGCACGGGAATGTAGTGCAGGTCGAAATGCAGGCGGTAGAAGAAGTCGCCGCCACGGGTCTCGCGGGCCTTCAGCTCGGTGCCGGTGTTGGGGTCCAGGGTGGCATCGCCAAAGGCGCCGCGGCGTCCCTTGCTCGGATCGGCCAGTGCCTCTGGCAACCGCCAGAACATCTGCATGGCCGGATTGCGCGGCTGCGGCAGGGTGACGAACCAGCTCTCGGCCTGGGGGGCATTGGCCAGCAGGTAGTCGGCCGCGCGCTGCGCCGCTTCGTCGGTGCTGACCGCGCTGCGCGGCAGTTCCGGGCGCATCCAGCGGCTGATTTCCTCGCGGTAGTAGCTGGCAGTGCCGGCCATGAAGATCAGCAGCAGCAGCCAGCCGACCAGCAGGCCGGTCCAGGTGTGCAGCCAGGCCATGGATTGGCGGAATCCATTCTTCATGCCCACGCTCCCAGCAGGCGCGAAATGCCGGCCATCAGCAGGGTGGGGGCGAGAATGCCGACCCAGGCGCGCAGCGCACTGCGGGTGGCGAACGCCCACAGCGCCGCACAGGCAGCGACCAGGATCGCCAGCAGCATGCCGGTCAATACGGCCTGGCCGCGCGCGCCCGGCAGGGTCAGTGCGCAGAACACGGTGGTCATCGAGGCAAGCGCGTAGCCGCCGAAGATGGCGGCAAGGGATCGGGACAGCACGCCCCATCGCGGGTTGGCGAAGAAGGTGCTGAGGCGGGGGCTGGCGGTTGCGGGCGAGCGGTCCACGGCGGTCCTGCAGGTTGAATGAAAGAGGACCGGCGCACCAAAGCGCGCCGGGGTTGGCCATCCGTGGCCGGTGCCGGTCGCAGAACCGGCGCCATCCATCAGATCGTCAGAGCTTCCAGCGCAGCGTCATCATCACGTTGCGCGGTTCGCCCCAGTACACGCCGTCGTAGAAACCGACGCGGTTGTAGTACTTCTTGTCCAGCAGGTTGTTCACGTTCACCTGGGCGGTGAAGTTCTCGTTGAAGCGATAGCCGGCCGACAGGTTGAGCAGGTAGATGTCACCCTGTTCAATCGCCACGCGGTCGCGCTTGCCGCTGACCAGGAAGTCCTCGCGCGGCTTGTTGCTCAGGCTCCAGATGCCGCTCTGCCAGGTCGCGCCGCCACCGATCCAGAAGCGGCCTTCGGCACCACCCGGGCGCCAGCTGGCGTTGAGGCGGAACAGATCGACCGGAACGGTGGTGTTCTGGCGAACGCCCAGCGCATTGCGGCTGACGGTATGGGTGAACCCGGTCGACAGGTTCCAGTGCTCGCCCAGGCTGCCCTGTGCTTCGATTTCCCAGCCCTTCACCTTGTTGCCCTTGCCGGTGGAGCGGTAGGCACTGATGCCACCGGGCAACGAGTTTTCCGGCACCGAATCATCGAGCTCGGCGACGTTGTCCTTCTCGCCCTTGAACACCGCGACCGAGGTGTTGAGCAGGCCATCGAAGAACTCGGCCTTGAGCCCGGCTTCCCACATGTCACCGACGACCGGTTCGAGGTAGTTGTTGGCCTTGTCGCGGTAGTTCTGCGGCTGGAAGATGTCGGTGTAGCTGACGTAGCCGCTGAAGTAACGGTTGAAGTCGTAGATGAAGCCGGCGTACGGGGTAAGCGAGTCGTCGGGCTTGTAGCCACCGCGCGCGGTACCGGTCAGGCGCCCGGCGTCGTCGTGGGTGTAGTTCCAGCTGCGTGTTTCCCAGCTGCCGTAGCGGGCGCCGAGCACGGCGGTCAGCGGCTCGGCCAGCTGCAGGCGCGCGGCCAGGTAGGCGGCACGCTGGCGCAGTTCGTCTTCCGAGGCGAGATAGCCCAGGCGGGTGACCTGCAGCGGTGCGATGTCGCCGTTCCAGCTGCGCCAGTCCGGCACGCGGGTGTAGCTGTCCGGGTAGTCTGCGGTTTCACTCGCAGGCACTTCGCCCTTGCGCACCGACTGGCCGAAGCCGAATACCAGTTCGTGTTCGCGGCCGAACAACTGGAACGGACCGCCGACGTTGAAGTCGAACACCTGCATGTCGCCGTTTTCACCGAAGCTGCCGACGAAGGCAGAGATGCCGCTGCCATCGGCACGCGGGTAACCGGACGCGCCATACCAGACCGCGCCGTCGGTCTCGCGCTTGGAGCGGGTGTAGGCGAATTTCGCGGCCCAGCCATGGCCCAGCTGCTGTTCGAGGCGGGCGAACGCGCTCTTTTCGATGATCGGCCAGCTGCTCCAGCGCGCCGACAGGTTGGTCGAGCGCGGCAGGTTGGCCGGCTTGCCATCGGCGCCCCAGTACGGCACCACGCCCCAGGTCACGCCGGTGGTGCGCGGCGACTGGTACTCGTAGCCAGCTTCCAGCAGGGTGGTGTCGGTGATGTCGGCCTGGACGATGCCGTAGAAGACGTCCTTGTCCAGCTTGTACACATCGCGGAACGAATCGCTCTGCTGCTTGGCGGCGACCACGCGGGCGCGGATGCGGCCATCCAGGGCGATGGGGCCGCCGAGGTCGGCTTCCAGGCGCTGGTTGCCCCAGCGCCCGAGCGTCAGGTTGGCGCTCATCTGGAACGTATCGGTGGGGCGCTTGCGGACGAAGTTGATGGTGCCCGACGGATCACCGGCACCGGTGGTCAGGCCGGTGGCACCACGCACCACTTCGATGCGGTCGTAGATCACGCTGTCGGTGTTGGTCTTGATGTAGCCACCGAAGGTGTTGAGCATGCCATCGACCTGGAAATTGGTGATGTTGTACCCGCGCGAAACGTAGTTGATGCGTTCGCTGTCGGTGACCGACACCGCCACGCCGGTTACCTGGCCCATCACGTCGGACAGCGAGAACAGGCCCATGTCGTCCAGCCGCTGCCGGGTCACCACGGTCATCGACTGCGGGGTGTGGCGCAGCGACAGGCCGAGCTTGGTCGCCGTGCTGGCCCGCTTCACGGTGTAGCTGTCAGCAATGTCGCCATCGGCGGTTACCTGGACGGTGTCCAGGGTGCGCGCGGACGGTTCGGCAGAACCTTCCTCTGCGTGTGCCAACGGTGCGGTCAACAGTGCGGTCACGGCCAGGGCCAGCAGGGTTGGGCGGGGAGTAGTCAGGAGCGAAGCCATCGGTGCGATTCCATGCAGGACAAAAAACAGGCGATGGCAAACGCACCCATGGCAGCCATGCGCTCCGCGCACGTCACCCAGCGTGATTCCCATCGACGGTGCGCCACCTGCGGCAGGCAGGCGACCCAGTGGTCGGGGGATGTACACGGGCGAAGGGGCGGGTGGGCGCGTGCTTCCGTGCCCCGCTTGGCTAAGCGTACAACCGATCAGTAAATGATAGGCATTCGCATTTCGTTAAGCAAGCGTGACAGCTCCCCTCATCCACGCGTGGCGTGGATCTACTGGCCAGGGCTCCGGAATCTCAGTCTAGAAACGGAACAGAACAGTCGCTGCATGCAGCAGCAGGCCGATCAGGCCGCCCACCAGGGTGCCGTTGAAGCGGATGAACTGCAGGTCGCGGCCCACGCTCAGTTCCAGCTGCTCGACCAGGTGGCGCTCGTCCCAGCTCTTCACGGTCTGCGCGATATGGGTGGTGACGCCCTCGCGCAGGCGCCCGGTGAGGCGCTGTGCGCCTTCCAGCAGGTGCTGGTTCAATGCCTCGCGCAACGCCGGGTCCGATTGCAGGCTGTCGCCCAGCGAGGCCAGGCTGCGCTGCAGATGACCGACCAGGGCCGAATCCTCACGCTGCAGATCGCCGCGCAGGCTGGCATGGATGCGCGACCACAGGCCCTGTACGTACTCCTGCAGGGCAGGGTGGTCGATCATTTCCTGCTTGAGCTGCTCGATGCGCTCGGCCAGCGCCGGGTCTTCGCGCAGACGCTGCACGTAGTTGCCCAGCCATTGTTCGTAATCCTGGCGCAGCGAATGCTGCGGCTCGGCCAGCACCTGCTGCAGTTCTTCCAGCACCGCCCGGGCCAGGCGTTCGGCAAGGTTGTCGCCGATCTCATCAATCGGCTTGATCCAGTTCACCGTGCTCGACAGTGTCGGCCATTCACGCTGGATGTAGCGCACGATCAGCTGCGAAGCGCGCTCCTTCACTTCCGGTTGTTCCAGCCAACGCCCCAGCCGTTGCAGGCCTTCGTCCAGCACCCGCTGGTGGCGCCCATCGGCGGTCAGCAGGCCCAGCAGTTCGCCGGCGGTGGCCGATGCATTCCACTGCCGCAGCTGCTGCACCACGAAGGCATGCAGTTGCCGCCGGACTGCGGTCTCGTCGAAGAAGTCCAGCGCCTGCAGTGCCCAGCCGCGGGCCATGTCGGCCAGCATCCGGGAACGCGCGGGATCGGCCAGCCAGCTGCCGAGGCGGCTGGCCGGGTCGAACACCTGCAGCTTGGCCAGCAGCACCGTCGGTTCCAGGAACTGGTCGCGCACGAACAGGGCCAGACTGTCGCCGATGCGTTCCTTGCTGCGGGGGATGATCGCCGTATGCGGAATCGGCAGGCCCATCGGCCGCCGGAACAGAGCGACCACCGCGAACCAGTCCGCGAGCGCGCCGACCGCGGCAGCTTCGCAGAAGGCCGACACCCAGGCCCAGATACCGCGCTCACCCTGCCAGTGGCTGACCGCGAAGCCGGCCAGCATAAACAGCAACAGGCCAAGAGCGAGGGCTTTCAGGCGCCGCAGCTGGGCGCGGCGCGGATCGATGGCAGACGTCATGCCTGAAGTCTACCCGCAGGCCGGTGATGCCTACCTGTAGAGCCGAGCCCATGCTCGGCTGCCCTTTGCCGCGCGCAAGGCAGCCGAGCATGGGC
>NZ_JBHZOP010000031.1:0-16453 GCF_042787595.1 Stenotrophomonas sp. YIM B13575
GCTCGGCTCGTCTGTCGGCTGCTACCCGCAGATATCATGTTGACGGTCCCTCCACCCTGGCTCCTACATACCTCGTAGGAGCCGGGAGGAACATACAAGCCATGCTCGGCTGCCGTCAGGGGCCCAAGCCGAGCATGGGCTCGGCTCTACCTGTCAGGCCCCCAACCATCGGCCGTTGCCCCATCCGGCCCCAGCGGCTATGGTCCCGGGCTGTTCTGTCGTACCGGATTGCCTCATGTCGCCACGCAAAGCCCTCCCCACCGCCCTGGCCCTGGGCCTGACCCTCGCCGCCGGCGCCCATGCCGATGAAGGCATGTGGATGCCGACCCAGCTGCCGGAGCTGGCCAAGCCGCTGCAGGCGGCCGGCTTCAAGGGCAACCCGGCCGATCTGGCCAACGTGACGGCGCCGCCGCTGAGCGCGGTGGTGCGTGCCGGTGGTGGCACCGGCTCGTTCGTCTCGGCCGATGGCCTGCTGCTGACCAACCACCACGTGGCGATGGGCGTGATCCAGTACAACAGCTCGCCCGAGCACAACTTCATCAACGACGGCTTCATCGCCAAGGGCCGCGCCGACGAGCGTCCGGCCAATCCGGACTTCCGCGTGCTGGTCACCGTCGGCTTCGACAAGGTGACCGACCAGGTGCTGGCACAGGCCAAGGGCAAGACCGGCCGCGCGTACTTCGACGCGGTGGATGCGGCCAGCAAGCAGATCGTGGCCGAGTGCGAGAAGGACGGCAGCGTGCGCTGCTCGGTGGCCAACATGTATTACGGCACCGACTTCTACCGCATCGCCCAGCTGGAACTGAGCGACGTGCGCCTGGTCTATGCGCCGCCGCGCGCGATCGGCAACTACGGCGATGAGATCGACAACTTCATGTGGCCGCGCCACACCGGCGACTTCACCCTGCTGCGTGCCTACGTGGGCAAGGACGGCAAGCCGGCCGCCTACAGCAAGGACAACGTGCCCTACCAGGCGCCGGCGCACCTGCAGATGTCGGTGGAAGGCCCGAAGGAGGGCGATTACGCGATGCTGGCCGGTTACCCGGGCATCACCTACCGCCATCGTACCGCCGCCGAATTCGCGGGCCAGATCGATACCGTGCTGCCGCGCCGGGTATCGGTGTTCCAGCAGATGATCGATACCATCGAGGCGGCCAGTGCCAAGGATGCGCAGGCGCGTACCCGCTACGCCTCGCAGCTGCAGTCGCTGAAGAACAACCGCAAGCGTGCCGCCGGTGAGCTTGAAGGCCTGCTGCGCAGCGACGCCAAGGCGCAGCGTGCAGCCGACGAGCAGGCGATGCTGGCCGCCACCGACCGCAGGTACCAGGGCGACATCAAGGCATTGCTGACCAACCTGTCGCAGGGTGCGGCGGTGGGCGAGCGTGACCTGCTGCTGGAGCAGATGGCCGGCCAGAGCCAGCTGCTGCGCTCGGCGCTGCTGCTGGAACGCCTGCGCATCGAATCGGCCAAGCCGGATGCGCAGCGCGAGACCGGCTACCAGCAGCGCGATCAGGCGATGATCGAGGGCGTGCTGAAGCAGGTGCAGCGCCGCTATGCACCCGAGGTCGAGAAGGCGCTGCTGACCACCCTGCTGACCCGCTACCAGCAGCTGCCGGACGCGCAGCGCGTGGCCGAGTTCGATACGGCGTTCGGCCGTACCCCGGCGCAGCTGGCGCAGGCGCTGGACACGCTGTATGCCGGCACCCAGCTGGGCGACGAAGCGCAGCGTCTGTCCCGTTTCGCTGCTGCCCGCGAAGGCAAGGCGCTGGCCGCCGACCCGCTGATCGTCGTGGCCGGCCCGCTGGTGGCCGCGCAGCTGCGCATCGAGAACGAGAGCAAGACCCGCGAAGGCGAACAGCTGCGCCTGCGCCCGGCCTACATGCAGGCATTGTTCGCCTGGCGTGCCAAGCAGGGCCGTGCGGTGTACCCGGATGCCAACCGCACGCTGCGCATCAGCTACGGCAAGGTGGAAGCGCTGCACCCGCGTGATGGCGTGACCTATTCACCGGTGACCACCGTGGCCGGCATCGTCGAGAAGAACACCAACGCCTATCCGTTCGACGCGCCCAAGCCGTTGCTGGCCGCGATTGCCAAGGGCGACTTCGGCAGCACTGCCGATCCTGCGCTGAAGACCCAGACGGTCAACTTCCTGACCAATCTGGACACCACCGGCGGCAACTCCGGCTCGCCGGTGCTCAACGCCAAGGGCGAGCTGATCGGCCTGAACTTCGACAGCAACTGGGAGTCGGTCAGTGCCAGCTGGTGGTTCGACCCGCGCTACAAGCGCGCCGTGCACGTGGACATGCGCTACCTGCGCTGGCTGCTGGCCAAGGTCTACCCGGCGCCCGAGCTGCTGAAGGAAATGGGCGTTCCGGCGGAATAAGGCCGGTACCCACCATCTGCCAGTGGGTGCCCACCGTTGGTGGGCACGGACGCCTCCGTCACGACCAACGGTCGTGACCCACCTTTGCGGGCCACCGGCCTGACCTACCATCACCACCAACGGTCGTGATCTACTGGCCCCTGCTCTGACGGAAACACGCGCGTGGTCTCCAGCTGGATCCTGCTGCTGGTCTCGGTTGCCTATGCCGCGCTGCTGTTCGGCGTGGCGTGGTGGGGTGACCGTCGGCCCATGTACCCGGACCGGCCGTGGCTGCGACCGGTCGTCTACAGCCTGGCCCTGGCGGTGTACTGCTCGTCGTGGACCTTCTACGGCGCAGTCGGCACCGCCGTGCGCAACGGCGTGGGCTACCTGCCGATCTACATCGGTCCGTTGCTGCTGCTGCTGTTCGGCTGGCGCATCATCGAGCGCCTGGCGCTGATCGCGCGCAGCCAGAACGTGGTCTCCATCGCCGACTTCATTTCCTCTCGCTTCGGTCGCTCGCGGCGGCTGGCGGCGCTGGTGGCGATCATCGCGCTGATCGGCATCATTCCCTACCTCGCCCTGCAGTACAAAGCGGTGGCGATGAGCCTGCAGGTACTGACCGGCAACACCGGCCCGACCGGGTTCTTCAGCGATCCAGCCCTGTACGTGGCATTGCTGATGGCGCTGTTCGCCACCCTGTTCGGCACCCGCCAGGTGGATGCCACCGAACACCACCACGGCATGATGCTGGCGATCGCGCTGGAATCGGTGATCAAGCTGGTGGCGATGGTGGCGGTGGGCGTGTTCGCCTATGTCTGGCTCAGCGACCGCAACGAGGCGGTGGTGGAGTCGGTGCATACGCTGTTCACCGGGCTGCCACCGGTGGGCTTCCTCTCGCAGACACTGCTCAGCTTCCTGGCCATCATCTGCCTGCCGCGCCAGTTCCACGTGGCGGTGGTGGAGTGCGGCGACGTGCGCGACGTGCGCCGCGCGCGCTGGATGTTCGGCGGCTACCTGGTGCTGATTTCGGCGATGGTGCTGCCGATCGCCACGGCCGGCATCAGTCTGTTCGGTACCGGAAGCGGCGTGGCCGACGACTCGATGGTGCTGGCCCTGCCGCTGGCCGAGGGCCGCAACGCGCTTGCACTGATCGCCTATATCGGCGGGTTCTCTGCCGCCACCGGCATGGTCATCGTGTCCTCGATCGCGCTGGCGACGATGGTCAGCAACGACCTGGTGATGCCGGTGCTGCTGCGTCGCAGTGGCGATCACCAGGAAGCGGCGGACGTCGCCTCGCGGGTGCTGTGGATCCGCCGCCTGGCGATCCTGCTGCTGGCACTGATGGCCTACAGCTACTACCGCAGCAGCAGCAACGACAGCACGCTGGCCTCGTATGGATTGATGGCCTTCGCCGCGGTGGCGCAGTTCGCGCCGGGCCTGATCGGTGGCCTGTACTGGCGCGGCGCCAGCCGTCGTGGCGTCGAGACCGGCATGCTGCTCGGCTTCGCCACCTGGCTGTACACCCTGCTGCTGCCGGCGATGACCATGGCCGGCTGGATGGATGCCGGCTGGGTCCAGGAGGGACCGTTCGGCATCGCCTGGCTGCGCCCGCAGCAGCTGTTCGGCATGACCGGCTGGGACCCGCTGACCCACGGTACGTTCTGGTCACTGCTGGTCAACGCGGCGACGATGATGCTGGTATCGGCGCGTTGGCGTCCGGGCGTGGATGAGCGCCTGCGCGCTGCGCCCTTCCTCGATCCCTACGCCGAACGGCCTTCCGTGGCGGGTGGTTGGCCGGGCCACGTGCACGTCGGCGATCTGCTGGCACTGGCCTCGCGCGTGGTCGGCGAACGCCATGCGCGGCGTTCGTTCTTCGAACAGGCGCAGTCGCTGGGGCGCGAGCTGCAGTCCTCGGCACCGGCTGACCGGCCATGGGTGCAGTTCACCGAACGCCTGCTGGCGGCGTCGATCGGTGCGGCCTCCGCGCGCCTGCTGCTGACCAGCCTGCTGCGCGGTTCGGGCATGGACCTGGGCGAAGTGGTGGCGGTGCTGGACGAAGCAGGACAGGAGCTGCGCTTCAATCGCGAGATCCTGTCGACCACGCTGGAAAACATCAGCGCCGGCGTCAGCGTTGTCGACCCGGACATGCGCCTGACCGCCTGGAACCGGCGCTACCAGGACATGTTCGGTTACCCCGATGGGATGCTCTACGTCGGGCGCCCGGTGGCCGACCTGATCCGCTACAACGCCGAGCGTGGTGAGCTGGGCGAGGGCGATATCGAAGTGCAGATCAACCGTCGCATCGGCTATATGCGCGCCGGTTCGCCGCATGTGTTCGAGCGTACCCGCAGCGATGGCAAGGTGATCGAAATGCGTGGCCAGGCACTGCCCGGCGGCGGCTACGTCACCAGCTACAACGACATCACCGACTACAAGCATGCCGAACGCGCGCTGCTGGAAGCCAACGAAACGCTGGAACAGCGCGTGGCCGAGCGCTCGCATGTTGCGGAAGTTGCGCAGCAGTCCAAGACCCGTTTCCTGGCCGCGATCAGCCATGACGTGCTGCAGCCGTTGAACGCGGCACGACTGTTTGCTTCGGCGCTGCGCGACAGCGACCATGTCAGCGACGAGCAGAAGCACCTGGCCGAGCGCGTGGATGCGTCGCTGCGTGCGGCCGAGGAGTTGCTGGATGGGCTGCTGGACGTGTCGCGGCTGGATGCCGGCGGCCTGCATCCGGTGATCGGCGAATTCGACGTCAGTGCGCTGATGCGCGAGCTGGCCGCGCAGTACACACCGGTTGCGGCCGGACGTGGGCTGCGCCTGGATCTGTTCGCGCGTACCACCTGGGTGCGCAGCGACCGTCGCCTGCTGCGTCGCGTGCTGCAGAACTTCCTTGCCAATGCGCTGCGCTACACGCGGCAGGGGCGCATCGTGCTGGCGGTGCGCCAGCGCGGCGACGAAGTGGAACTGCAGGTGTGGGATACCGGCCCCGGCATTCCCGAGCATCACATGCGGCAGATCTTCGATGAGTTCCACCGCTACCAGCAGCCTTTCGACTGGGGCGAGCAGGGTCTGGGCCTGGGCCTGTCGATCTGCCAGCGCATCTCGCGCCTGCTCGACCATCGCTTGAACGCGCGCAGCCGGGTTGGCAGTGGCTCGATGTTCTCGATCATCCTGCCACGGGTGGCGCCGTTGCCGGGCTATACCGAAGCGGTCAACCTGGCGGCGACAGCGCCGCCGGTCCGCAGTGATTCGCTGGCGGGCCTGCGCGTGCTGTGCGTGGACAACGACGAGGAGATCCTCGATGGCATGCGCGCGCTGCTGGGGCGTTGGCAGGTGCAGGTGATCACCGCATCGACGGTGGACCAGGCGCTGCAGAAGATCGCCGAGCGACCGCAGGTGATGCTGGTGGACTACCACCTGCACGACCGCATGGATGGCCTGGATGCGCTGGTGGCGCTGCGCGAAGCAGCGGGCTATCCGTTGCCCGGTGCGCTGCTGACCGCCGATGGCCGCGATGAGCTGAAGCGGATGGCACGCGAGCGTGGCTATCGCCTGTTGACCAAGCCGATCAAGCCTGCCTCGCTGCGCGCGTTCCTGGGCGCGCTGCGGGACACCCGCAACAACGATGCCTGATGGGCAACTGTAGAGCCGAGCCCATGCTCGGCTCCTGCGCGAAGCGCGGTGTTCCGCCGTCTGGCTGGAGAGCAGCCGAGCATCGGCTCGGCTCTACAAGGTCTTGGTAGCTCGAACTCCCTGTAGAGCCGAGCCCATGCTCGGCTCCTGCGCGAAGCGCGGCTCATATATAGCCTTCGCTATAAAAACCAGCCCTGCCTGCGCGTTTCGCTGGAAATGCGCCACGCGCGGATCGCGGTGCTAAGCTTCGCGTCCCCTTGGGGAGTAGCCGGATTCCTACGCAGGAATCGTCCACGTCAACATACTCGGCCAGTGCGCCGTGGCGTGGACAACCATGATGGTTGGCGAGACCAGCGGCCCGCGCGCGCAACATCAGGTTGGGCGCGAGCGCAGGCCGTGCGTCCGTCCTTGCCCGACCTCAGCAGCCACCAATGTCCCCCCTTTCGATCCTCCTGATCGGCTTTGCCATGTCCACCGATGCCTTCGCCGCAGCGATCGGCAAGGGCGCAGCCATGCGCAAGCCGGTGTTCCGTGATGCGCTGCGCGCCGGCATCATCTTCGGCGTCATCGAGGCGATCACGCCCATCATCGGTTGGCTGCTTGGCCGTGCCGCGCTGCAGTACGTGGAAGCGTTCGACCACTGGATCGCCTTCGGCCTGCTCGGCGCGCTGGGCATCCACATGATCTACAACGGCCTGCGTCCGGATAACGGCGAGGACGATGAAGATCCGGCGCAGCACCATGGTTTCTGGAAGCTGGCACTGACCGGTTTCGCCACCAGCATCGACGCGATGGCGGTGGGTATCGGCCTGGCCTTCATGGACGTGCATATCGGGGTGATGGCCGCAGTCATCGGCCTGTGCACGCTGACCATGGTCACCGCCGGCATCATGCTGGGCCGCGTGCTCGGCGGCATGGTCGGCAAGCGCGCCGAAATCATCGGTGGCGTGATCCTGGTGATCATCGGTGCGACGATCCTGTACGAACACCTGCACGGCGTCGCGTAAGCAGGGATAGCTGTAGAGCCGAGCCCATGCTCGGCTGACGTCTGAAGCAGCCGAGCATGGGCTCGGCTCTACATTGGGGCATTGGCTGACACGCCTTGCGGCGTTGCGCTGATGGAGAGGCGGTCAGGCACAGCCTAGTCTTTCCGCATGTCCAGTCCCGCACTTCGTATTGGTCGCTGGTCGCAGACCGGCAATGTCTATGCGATCACCGCCGTGACATACGCGCGTCGGCGCTGGTTCGACGATGAGGCCAACGTCGATCTGCTGATAGAAGCGCTACGCACAGTGGAGCGGACCGGTCGGACATGCTCCCTGGCCTGGGTGATCATGCCGGATCATCTGCATTGGTTGATCCAATTGCGGAGCGGAACGCTCGCCGGCTGCATGCAGATTCTCAAGTCGCGCAGCGGCCGCTCCATCGGCAGGTACGTCGATGCCGATACTCCCATCTGGCAGCCGGGATACTACGATCACGCGCTCCGTAGCGATGAATGCCTGCGAATGCAGGCGATGTACATTGCGGCGAATCCAGTGCGTGCCGGGTTGGCTGCCCGTATCGGGGAGTACCCCTATGCGTGGAGTCGATGGCCGCTTGAAGCGTGATCTGGAATCTGACGAAGAGCAGCCGAGCGTGGGCTCGGCTCTACAGGGGCCCCATGACGTCTGTAGAGCCAAGCCCATGCTCGGCTCTGAAGTTCGTCACTATCAGTCTTCTTCCGGCGGCAGCACGATGGCGTCGTCGTCGATGGCCAGCTTGCCGGCCATCAGCACGGCCTGGGTGCGGTTGGTCACGCCCAGCTTGCGCAGGATCGCGGTGACGTGGGCCTTGATCGTGGCCTCGGAAACATTGAGGTCGTAGGCGATCTGCTTGTTCAAGCGGCCTGCGCCGAGCATCTGCAGCACGCGGAACTGCTGCGGGGTCAGCTCGCGCAGACGCTGGCCGACTTCGCGTTCTTCGCTGCCGGTCGGCGGCACGTTGTGTGCTTCCGGCGGCGCCCAGGTCTCGCCATCGAGGATGGTGCCGAGCGCATGGCCGATGGTGTCCGAATCAGCGGACTTCGGAATGAAGCCCAGTGCGCCGTGGTCGAGTGCGCGACGCATCACCGTGGCTTCTTCGCGTGCGGAGACCACCACCACCGGCAGGTGCGGATGCAGCGAGCGCATGTGCACCAGCGCGTTGAAGCCCTGTGCGCCGGGCATGTTGAGATCCATCAGGACCAGGTCGGCGTCGTTGTGCTGGTCGGCCAGCGCATACAACGCTTCCACGCTGTCGGCCTCGAACAGTTGAACGCCCGGAATGACCCGCTGCACGGCACCCCGCAGGGCTTCGCGGAACAACGGATGGTCATCGGCAATCAGGAGGGTGGTCATGGTCGGGGGGAACCGTAGGGGGAACTGTTCGGGGCCGAAGCCCCTGGGGTCAGAGCCCGTTCCTTGCGGAAAGGGATCCGACCCCGGGTAGCGAATCAACGAACCTTGCGTTCGTCCACCAGCGAGGCCACGACCGACGGATCGGCCAGGGTCGAGGTGTCACCGAGCTGGTCCGGCGCGTTCTCGGCGATCTTGCGCAGGATGCGGCGCATGATCTTGCCCGAACGGGTCTTCGGCAGGCCCGGCGCCCACTGCAGGTGATCGGGCGTAGCGATCGGGCCGATTTCCTTGCGCACCCAGGCGACCAGTTCCTTCTGCAGCTCGTCGCTGGGCGCTTCCTCGGCCACCAGGGTGACGTAGGCATAGATGCCCTGACCCTTCACGTCGTGCGGGAAGCCGACCACGGCGGCCTCGGCCACCTTCGGATGCGAGACCAGCGCGCTTTCCACTTCGGCGGTGCCGATGCGGTGGCCAGACACGTTGATCACATCGTCCACGCGGCCGGTGATCCAGTAGTAGCCGTCTTCGTCGCGACGGCAGCCGTCACCGGTGAAGTAGCTGCCCGGGTAGGTGCGGAAATAGGTATCGATGAAGCGCTGGTGGTCGCCGTACACCGTGCGCATCTGGCCCGGCCAGGAGTCACGGATGATCAGGTTGCCTTCGGTCGGGCCATCCTTGATCTCGCCATCGGCGTTGACCAGGGCCGGCTGCACGCCGAAGAAGGGCAGGGTGGCCGAACCCGGTTTCAGATCCATCGCACCGGCCAGCGGTGAGATCAGGATGCCGCCGGTCTCGGTCTGCCACCACGTATCGACGATCGGGCAGCGGCTGTCGCCGACCACCTCGTAATACCAACGCCAGGCTTCCGGATTGATCGGTTCGCCGACGCTGCCGAGCAGGCGCAGCGACGCGCGCGAGGTCTTCTTCACCGGCTCCTCGCCTTCGCGCATCAACGCGCGGATGGCGGTGGGGGCGGTGTAGAAGATCGACACCTTGTGCTTGTCGATCACGTTCCAGAAGCGCGAGGTATCGGGGTAGTTCGGTACGCCCTCGAACATCAGCGAGGTCGCGCCATTGGCCAGCGGGCCGTACACGATGTAGCTGTGGCCGGTGACCCAGCCAACGTCGGCGGTGCACCAGTAGATGTCGTCCTCGCGCAGGTCGAACACCGCTTCATGGGTGTAGGCCGCGTACAGCAGGTAACCGGCGGTGGTGTGCAGCACACCCTTCGGCTTGCCGGTGGAACCGGAGGTGTAGAGGATGAACAGCGGATCCTCGGCGTTCATCGGTTCCGGCTCGCAGCTGGCCGGCTGGCTGTCGACCACGTCATGGAACCAGCGGTCGCGCGGGGCCTGCATGTCCACCGCGCCGCCGGTATGGCGCACCACCAGCACGGTTTCCACGGTATTGGTGCCGGGCAGCTTCAGCGCCGCATCGACGTTGGCCTTCAGCGGAATCTTCCGGCCACCACGCAGGCCTTCGTCGGCGGTGATGATCAGCTTGCTCTGGCAGTCGCTGACACGGTCGGCGATCGAGTTCGGTGCGAAGCCACCGAACACCACCGAGTGGATCGCGCCGATGCGCGCGCAGGCCAGCATGGCCACGGCAGCGTCGACGATCATCGGCAGGTAGATGGTGACCCGGTCGCCCTTCTTGACGCCCAGGTTGCGCAGCGCGTTGCCGAGACGGCAGGTGCGCTCGTACAGCTCGCGATAGGTCACGTGCTGGGCCGGCGCATCCGGGCTGTCCGGCTCGAACAGCAGGGCGGTCTTGTCGCCACGCTTTTCCAGCTGGCGGTCCAGGCAGTTCACGCTGGCGTTGAGCTCGCCATCTTCGAACCACTTGATGTGGAAGTCGGCCAGGTCGTAGCTGACGTTCTTGATCCTGGTCGGCTTGCGCGACCAGTCCAGCCGCTCGGCGGCCTTGCCCCAGAACGCATCCGGATCGGACACCGAGGCCTGGTACTGCTGTTCGTAAGAATTCTTGTCGATACGCGCCTTGGCGGCGAACTGCGGATCGACGGGGTAGAGATCAGCCATGGCACCCTCACTTGCACGTTGACTTTGTGTGTGCAGCCGCAGCATTGCAGCAGCCGTTCCCCCTCAGTTTGCCCCATCCACCCCCGGTCGCGTCACCACTTCGGTTAGACCTTGGTCGAAAGTCGGGCCCCTGCAGGCCCGGGTTCGACCAATGGCCAATAGCCGGTGCGTGCAAACGCCCCGCAGTCTCGGCTCGACCGTGCCCCACGCGCGGCATCACCTTGCCACTTGGGAGAGAGGGCAACATGAGCCACCGTACGTTGAAAGCCGTGCGCACACCTTTGGCGGCCTGCCTGTTGGTCGCCCTGGTCGCACCGGGCATGGCGTTCGCCGAGACCGCCAAAGAGAAGGCACTGGAGTCACGCGTCGCCGAACTGGAGCGGCAGGTGCAGGCGCTGCTGGCGTCGCAACAGCAGCAACAGACCCAGATCGTGCAGACCCAGCAGGCGGTCACCGACGTCCGCACGCTGCAGGCCGAACAGAAGCCGGCGGTGCCTGCCGGCAAGCAGCCGATCCAGGTCACCACCATCACCCCCGGCGCGGCGCCGGGTACCACGGTCAAGATCGGCGGCTTCATCAAGGCCGATTTCCTGGCCACCCAGACCAGCGATGGCCAGCTGGCCGACGATGCCACCGGCCGCGCGCTGTACCTGCCCGGGCAGACCCCGGTGGAAGGTGCCGGCGGCAGCGGCAAGCGCTCGGACGTGGACTACAACGCCCACGCCAAGTTCTCGCGCTTCAACCTGGGCATCGACAACGTCAGCGAGTCGGGCAACAAGGCCGGCGCGTTCTTCGAGATGGATTTCTTCGGCAATTCGCTGGGCAACCAGACCGCCACCAACACCTATGGCGTGACCCTGCGCCATGCGTACATGTACTGGAACAACTGGATGGCCGGCCAGACCTGGTCGAACTTCATGGATGCGGCATCGCTGCCGGAAGCGGTCGACTTCGTCGGCCCGACCGATGGTGTGATCTTCGTGCGCCAGGCCCAGGTTCGCTACACCAAGGGCGGCTTCAGCGTCGCGCTGGAAAATCCGGAAACTACCACCCTCACCGGCACGCGCAATCCGGTCACCGGCGCCTGGACCAATGCCAGCGCCAACTCCGATCGCGGCAGCCTGCCGGACCTGACCCTGCGCTATGGCTGGAAGGGTGACTGGGGCACCTTCGGCGTCGGCGGTATCGTCCGTCAGCTGAAGGTCGACAACCAGACCACCGGTGCCAAGGCCGACAAGGTGGCCGGTGGCCTGACCCTGGGCGGCAAGTGGGTGATGGGTGACAGCGATTCGCTGCACTACCAGTTCACTGGTGGCGAGGGCATCGCCCGCTACATCGGCCTGGGCATCACTGCTGATTCGGCCTATGACGTGGCCCGCGACGAGCTCAACCCGACCGGTGTGATCGCCGGCTACGTCGGTTGGCGCCATGCGTTCTCGCCGAAGCTGCGCACCAACCTGATCTACGCGCGCAGCGACTACGACAACGACAGCATCCTTGGACCGCTGGTGACCAAGAGCGTGCAGAGCATCCGCGGCAACATCTTCTACTCGCCGCTGCCCAAGGTCGATGTCGGTGCCGAGCTGATGTACGGCAAGCGCGAGGTCGAGAACGGCAACAAGGGCGACATCACCCGTCTGCAGTTCACTACGAAATACAGCTTCTGATCGAGTGCCGACCAACGGTCGGCACCTGCCGAGATTGAGTGCCGACCATGGTCGGTATCTACCTAGACTGCGTGCCGACCAAGGTCGGCACCTACAGAGGGAAAGCGTCCCATGTCCACAACACCTGCACCGGCGAAAGCCCAACTTACCCAGGGACACAAGAAGGTCATCTTCGCGTCGAGCCTGGGCACCGTTTTCGAGTGGTACGACTTCTTCCTGTATGGCTCGCTTGCGGCGATCATCGCCAAGCAGTTCTTCAGTGGCGTCAATGAAACCACGGGCATGATCTTCGCCCTGCTGGCCTTCGCGGCCGGCTTCTTCGTGCGACCGTTCGGCGCGGCCTTCTTCGGCAGCCTCGGCGATCGCATCGGCCGCAAGTACACCTTCCTGGTCACCATCCTGATCATGGGCATCTCGACCTTCCTGGTCGGTGTGCTGCCCAACTACGCATCGATCGGCTTCGCCGCGCCGGTGATCCTGATCATCCTGCGCCTGGCCCAGGGCCTGGCGATGGGCGGCGAGTACGGTGGTGCGGCGACCTATGTGGCCGAACACGCACCGGACGACAAGCGTGGCCTGTACACCAGCTTCATCCAGTGCACGGCCACGCTCGGCCTGTTCATGTCGCTGCTGATCATCCTGGCCTGCCGCTATTTCCTCGGCAACGAAGCCTTCGAAGCCTGGGGCTGGCGCATTCCGTTCCTGGTCTCGATCGTGCTGCTGGGCGTGTCGGTGTGGATCCGCCTGCAGCTGAGCGAGTCGCCGCTGTTCCAGCAGATGAAGTCGGAGGGCAAGGGTTCCAAGACGCCGTTCCGTGACAGCCTGAAGGGCGGCAACCTGAAGCTGATGCTGCTGGTGCTGCTCGGTGCTGCCGCAGGCCAGGCGGTGGTCTGGTATGGCGGCCAGTTCTACGCGCTGTTCTTCCTCAGCAGCATGCTGAAGGTCGATGCCACCACCTCCTACCTGCTGATCGCCGCCGCGCTTGCACTGGGCGTGCCGTTCTTCATCTTCTTCGGCTGGCTGTCCGACCGAATCGGCCGCAAGAAGATCATCCTCGCCGGCTGCCTGCTGGCCGCCGTCACCTACATCCCGATCTTCAAGGGCCTGACCCACTTCGCCAATCCGGCCATCGAAGAAGCCCGCAGCAGTTCGCCGGCGCTGGTCGTGGCCGACCCGACCACCTGCTCGTTCCAGTTCGATCCGGTGGGCCTGCGCAAGTTCACCAGCTCCTGCGATGTGGCTACCGCAGCGCTGACCAAGGCCGGTGTGCCGTATGACGTGCAGCCGGCCGCGGCCGGTTCGCTGGCGATGGTCAACGTAGGCAGCGCCAGCGTCACCTCGTATGAGGCCGCCGGCCTGACCAAGGAAGAAGGCAAGGCCAAGGCCGATGCGTTCGGTGCCGAGCTGAAGACCGCGCTGACCACCGCCGGCTACCCGGCCAAGGCAGACGGTGCACGCATCAACTACGCCGGTACGATCTTCATGCTGTGGCTGCTGGTGCTGTACGTGACCATGGTCTACGGCCCGATCGCCGCCTACCTGGTCGAACTGTTCCCGACCCGCATCCGCTACACCTCGATGTCGCTGCCCTACCACATCGGCAACGGCTGGTTCGGTGGCTTCCTGCCGGCGATCTCGTTCGCGCTGGTGGCCGGTACCGGCAACCTGTACTACGGCCTGTGGTACCCGATCATCATCGCGCTGATGTCGGTGGTGATTGGCGGCCTGTTCCTGCGCGAGACGAAGAACGTGGACATCACCAAGTAAGAATGATGTTCATTGGATGAAGGAGAGGCCGTGGTGCAGACCACGGCCTTTTCGTTTCCCTGTAGCGCCGAGCCATGCTCGGCGACCGCGCAACGCGCGGCACAAAACTCCGCAGACGCGAACAGACAGCGCTCAATGCCGTCATCGCGGTTGACAAGCATCCGAAGCCACACGCCCTCTCGCGCCTGGGGTCAGATCCCTTTCGCACGCGAAAGGGATCTGACCCCATCGAGACCGCCGCCTCACGTGCGCACACCGTATAGTCGCGGAATGAGCACCTCAGCCGCCGACCTCCCCGCCATCCTGCACACCCTGCGCAGTGCCTGGCAGTCGCAGCGTCCCTCGCTCGACCAGCGCGACGCCGATCTGCGTCGCCTGCGCGCGGCGCTGAAGGAACGCATGGACGAAATGGCCCAGGCCATCGCCGAGGACTTCGGCCACCGCGCCCATGTCGAATCGAAACTGGCCGATGGCATGAGCGTGCTGTCGGCCATCGACCACCTGCGGCGCCACCTGCGGCGCTGGTCGAAGCCGCGTCATGCGTCTGCCGGCTGGAAGCTGTGGCCAGCCCGCGCGCAGCTGCGGCCGACGCCGCTGGGCGTGGTCGGGGTGATATCGCCGTGGAACTATCCGGTCACGCTGGCGATGGTGCCGCTGGCCACTGCGATTGCCGCGGGCAACCATGTGCTGCTGAAGCCTTCCGAGCACACACCGCGCACCAGCGCGTTCCTGGCCGATCTGCTGGCCAGCGTGTTCCCGCCCGAACGCGTGGCGGTGGTGCAGGGTGGGGCGGACGTGGCTGCGGCGGTGTCCGCGCTGCCGCTGGACCATCTCGTGTTCACCGGTTCCACCGCGGTCGGCCGCAAGGTGATGGCGGCGGCGGCGGAACACCTGGTGCCGCTCACGCTGGAGCTGGGCGGCAAGTCGCCTGCCATTGTCTGCCGCGATTTTCCGTTGGACAAGGCTGCAGCGCGGCTGGCCACCGGCAAGTGGTTCAACGCGGGCCAAACCTGCATCGCGCCGGATTACGTGCTGATCGACAGCGTGCGCCAGCGCGAATTCGTGCAGGCGCTGCAGCAGCAGGTGCGCGAGCGTTACGGCGATTTCAGCGATGCGGATGACTACACGCGGATCATCAATGAAGGCCAGTACCGGCGGCTGCAGGGCTATCTGGCGCAGGCGCGCGAACGCGGTGTGCCGGTGATTCCGTTGGCGCAGGTGGATGAGGCGCGCGCTGATCGCGAGCGGCTGCTGGTGCCGACGGTGGTGCTGGACCCGCCGGACGATCTGGATCTGATGCGCGAGGAGATCTTCGGCCCGATCCTGCCGGTGCGCGCCTATCCGGACCTGGATGCGGCGCTGGCCAACATCGTGTCCCGCGACCGGCCGCTGGCGCTGTATCCCTTCAGCCATGACACAGCCACGGTGGAGCGCATCCTCGGCCAGGTGGTGGCGGGTGGGGTGACGGTCAATGACACGCTGCTGCACTTCGCCGCCGATGGTTTGCCGTTCGGCGGAGTTGGCGCCAGTGGCATGGGCGCGTACCACGGGCAGGCTGGGTTCGATGCCATGAGCAAGCTGCTGCCGGTGTTGTGGCAGTCGCGCTGGGCGGCCAGTGACCGGCTGCGGCCACCGTATTCGAAGATTGCCGGGCTGTTGAGGTTGCTGCTGCGGTGAAGCCATTCCGGTGACGCATTCCCGTAGAGCCGAGCCCACGCTCGGCTGCTCTTGGCTGGTCCAGGCAGAAGCAGCCGAGCATGGGCTCGGCTCTACACGGGAATCCGGGCCGACCCCCATCCCGGTCACCCGGGTAGAATGCCCGCATGAAGATCGCCTCGTGGAACGTCAATTCGCTCAATGTCCGCCTGCCGCACCTGGAGCAGTGGCTCAAGGACTTCGGCCCGGACATCGTCGGTATCCAGGAAACCAAGCTGGAGGACCACAAGTTCCCTGATTCGGCGCTGATCGCCGCCGGTTACCGCAGCGTATTCGCCGGGCAGAAGACCTACAACGGTGTGGCGCTGGTGTCGCGCGAGCCGGCGCAGGACGTGCAGGTCGGCATCCCCGGTTTCGAGGACGAGCAGAAGCGGGTCATCGCCGGCACCTTCGGCGACCTGCGGGTGATCAACCTGTACGTGGTCAACGGCCAGGACATCGGCACCGACAAGTACGAGTACAAGCTGCGCTGGCTGGAGGCGGTGCACGCGTGGATCGCCGAAGAACTGCAGCGGCATCCGAAGCTGATCGTGATGGGCGACTTCAACATCGCCCCCGATGCGCGCGACGTGCATGACCCGGAGGTGTGGAACGAGAACCACATCCTGACCTCCACCGCCGAGCGTGGCGCGCTGGCCAAGCTGGTGCAGCTGGGCCTGCACGATGGCTTCCGCCTGCACAACGACGAGGCCGGCACGTTCAGCTGGTGGGATTACCGCGCAGCGGGTTTCCGCCGCAACCTCGGCCTGCGCATCGACCTGAATCTGGTCTCCGATGCATTGAAGGGCAGTGTGGTGGCCTCGGGCATCGACCGCGAGCCGCGCACCTGGGAACGCCCCAGCGACCATGCACCGGCCTGGGTGGAATTGGGTTGAAGCGGTAGCG
>NZ_JBHZOP010000032.1:0-39381 GCF_042787595.1 Stenotrophomonas sp. YIM B13575
GGCAGGACCGTTGGCGCCATGGATGGCGCCATCGAGCCCCCATGGACGGGTTTACGGCGTGTCCTGCCCACCCACACCGACCCGCCATCCACGGAATGCAGGCTGTTGCCGTTGCCGTTGCTTCGGCAGGTGCAGGGCGCAGCCCTGCCGGCAAACCCTCACCGCTCCGAATGTCCGCTCTGGTCGTAGTCGCGCGGACTGAACAACTCCGGCTGGATCAGCTCGACAAACGCCCGCGCCTGCGCCGACAGCGCCTTGCCGCGGCGCACGATCACCCCGTAACTGCGCTCCGGGAACCAGCGCTTCATCGAGCGTGCGGCCAACCGCTCGTGGTCGGCATCGTTCAGGCACAGCGCCGGCACGATGGAAATGCCCATCCCCATCGCCACGTATTGCTTGATCACTTCCCAGCCACCCACTTCCAGCGCGACGGTGTAGGCGATGCGGTGGCGCTGGAACACCTGGTCGACCAGCCGGTAAGTGATCTGCCGCTTCGGCGGCAGCACCAGCGGGTAACGGGCGATGTCGGCCAGTTCCAGCTCGCCACCGCTGGCCAGTGGATGGTCATGCGGGGCAATCAGCACCTGTTCGAAACGGTAGGCCGGGGCGTAGCTGAGGTCGGCCGGCACATCGGTCATCGAGCCGATCGCCAGATCGGCCGCATCCTCGCGCAGCAGGTCGGTGCCGTCGGCGCTGATGGCGTTGTGCAGGGTCAGGCGCACATCGGGGTAATGCTGGCGGAAGCGCTCGACGATCTTCGGCAGCAGGTACAGGATGGTCGAGCTGTTGGCGGCGATGTTCAGCTCGCCCGCGTCCAGCCCGCGCACCTTGTCGTGGAAGCGTGCTTCCAGGCCGTCCAGGCTTTCCACCAGCGGCTGCGCCATTTCATACAGCAGCTGGCCCTCGCGGCTGGGCACCAGGCGCCGGCCGCTACGCTCGAACAGCGGCACCCCCAACTCACGCTCCAGCGCCTGCAACTGCAGGCTGATGGCCGGTTGACTGACAAAAAGCGCCTCAGCCGCCCGTGAGACCGAGCCCAGACGCACGGTCTGACAGAACGCGCGCAGCGGCTTCAGCCGATCGGATTTGTAGGAAAAACGGGGACTTGGCGAGGTGCGCGTGGTCATGGCGTCACAAGTATTAGCACAAGTTATGTAAAGCATTGCAAAAACTGTTTTGCCAAATACGGGGCTGCGGCCGCACGGTGGAGTCGTTCCCCCACGCTGGAGTCCTCCCATGTCCGCCGTCGCTTCCGCTGTTCCCTCCACCGCTGCCAAGGCCACGCCGGGCATCGCCCTGGCGACCCAGGTGGCGGGCCAGGCCACCGTGCTGCCGGCGCCGTTGCTGGCCCTGCTGGTGTCCCTGCACCGGGCGGTGGAACCCGGCCGGCAGGCACGGCTGCAGGCCCGCCGCGAGCGCCAGGCGTTCTTCGACCAGGGCGGCCTGCCGGACTTCCGCCAGGACACCGCCAATATCCGTGCCGGTGACTGGAGCGTGGCGCCGCTGCCGGCCGCGCTGCAGGACCGCCGCGTCGAGATCACCGGGCCGACCGACCCGAAGATGGTCATCAACGCGCTGAACTCCGGCGCCAAGGTGTTCATGGCCGACTTCGAGGATTCGACCTCGCCGACCTGGCGCAACCTGCTGGCCGGCCAGCAGTCGCTGGCTGCCGCAGTGCGCGGCGACCTGCAGTACACCGCACCGGCATCCAACGGCAAGGCGGGCAAGCATTACGCGCTGCGCCCCTACGACGAGCAGGCGGTGCTGATCGTGCGTCCGCGCGGCTGGCACCTGGACGAAAAGCATGTGCGCGTCGATGGCCAGTTCCTCGCCGGTGGCCTGTTCGATGCGGCGGTGTTCGCCTTCCACAATGCGCGCGCGCTGCAGTCCAGGGATCGTGGCCCGTACTTCTACCTGCCCAAGCTGCAGAGCATGGAAGAGGCGGCGCTGTGGGAGACCGCGCTGTCGCACATCGAAGGCATGCTCGGCCTGCCGCACGGGCAGATCAAGGTGACCGTGCTGATCGAAACGCTGCCGGCGGTGTTCGAGATGGACGAGATCCTGCACGCCCTGCGCGATCGCATCGTCGGCCTCAACTGCGGACGCTGGGATTACATCTTCTCGTACCTGAAGACCTTCCGCCGCCACGCTGACCGCGTGCTGCCCGAGCGCGGCCAGGTGACCATGACCCAGCCGTTCCTGAAGGCGTATTCGGAGCTGCTGATCCAGACCTGCCATCGCCGCGGCGCACATGCGATGGGTGGCATGGCCGCGCAGATTCCGATCAACAACGATGCGGCCGCCAACGAGCAGGCGATGGCGCGGGTGCGTGCCGACAAGCTGCGCGAAGTGAGCGCCGGCCACGATGGCACGTGGGTCGCGCACCCGGCGCTGATTCCGGTGGCGATGGCGATCTTCGACGAACACATGCCCACGCCCAACCAGCACCACGTGCTGCGCCAGGATGTGCGCGTGGGCCGCGATGAACTGATCGCGCGTCCGCCGGGCACGATCACCCGCGCCGGCTTCGAAGGCAATGTCGAAGTCTGCGTGCGCTACCTGGCCGCGTGGCTGGACGGCAACGGCTGCGTGCCGATCCACCACCTGATGGAGGACGCAGCGACCGCCGAGATCAGCCGCAGCCAGCTGTGGCAGTGGCTGCACACGCCGGGCCAGCAGCTGGACGACGGCACCGCGATTGATCTGGCACTGCTTGATACCACCCTGGCGCAGCTGCCCGCGCGCCTTGGCGATACCTCGGCGCTGCCCGGTGGCGTCCGCATCGAAGAAGCCATCGCCCTGCTGGCCGAGCTGAGCCGCAGCAATGAACTGACCGACTTCCTGACCCTGCCGGCGTACGCGCGCATCGACTGATCGCTGCATGCCGCTTCCCCGCCGTTTCCTTCCCCGCTGCATCCGCACGAACCGAACTGGAGATAGACATGAGCACGCTGCCCACTGCCGAACAGATCCAGCACGACTGGGACACCAATCCGCGCTGGGAAGGCATCCAGCGCAACTACAGCGCCGCCGACGTGGTGCGCCTGCGTGGCACTGTCCATATCGAGCATTCGCTGGCCCGGCTGGGTGCGGAAAAGCTGTGGAAATCGCTGCATGAGCGCGACTTCGTCAATGCGCTCGGCGCGCTGACCGGCAACCAGGCCATGCAGCAGGTGAAGGCCGGGCTGAAGGCGATCTACCTGTCCGGTTGGCAGGTGGCGGCCGATGCCAACCTGGCCGGGCAGATGTACCCGGACCAGTCGCTGTATCCGGCCGATTCGGTGCCGGCAGTGGTCAAGCGCATCAACAACACGCTGCTGCGCGCCGACCAGCTGCACCATGCCGAAGGCAAGGATGACATCGACTTCCTGCAGCCGATCGTCGCCGACGCCGAGGCTGGATTCGGTGGCGTGCTCAATGCCTTCGAACTGATGAAGGCGATGATCGAAGCCGGTGCGGCCGGCGTGCACTTCGAAGACCAGCTGGCTTCGGTGAAGAAGTGCGGCCACATGGGCGGCAAGGTGCTGGTGCCGACCCGCGAGGCGATCGAGAAGCTCAACGCCGCGCGACTGGCCGCCGACGTGCTGGGTGTGCCGACCCTGCTGGTGGCGCGTACCGATGCCGAAGCGGCCGATCTGCTGACCAGCGACATCGATGCGAACGACACGCCGTTCGCCACCGGCGAGCGCACCGTGGAAGGCTTCTACAAGACCCGCAACGGCCTGGACCAGGCCATCAGCCGCGGCCTGGCGTACGCGCCCTATGCCGATCTGGTGTGGTGCGAGACCGGCAAGCCGGACCTGGAATTCGCGCGGAAATTCGCCGAGGCGATCCATGCGAAGTTCCCGGGCAAGCTGCTGGCCTACAACTGCTCGCCCAGCTTCAACTGGAAGAAGAACCTGGACGACGCCACCATCGCCAGGTTCCAGAAGGAGCTGGGCAGCTACGGCTACAAGTTCCAGTTCATCACCCTGGCCGGTTTCCACGCGCTGAACTACGGCATGTTCAACCTGGCCCACGGCTATGCACGCCGGCAGATGAGCGCCTTCGTGGAACTGCAGGAAGCCGAGTTCGAAGCGGCCGAGCGTGGCTTCACCGCAGTCAAGCACCAGCGCGAGGTCGGCACCGGCTACTTCGATGCGGTGACCCAGGCCATCCAGCAGGGGCAGTCCTCGACCACCGCGCTGACCGGCTCGACCGAGGAAGAGCAGTTCCACGGCGGGCGCAGCGAACGCGCCGCGTGACCCGGTAGGGCTGGCCGCTGGCCGGCAACCCTTTGTGTTTCCGCATTCCTTGATGCAGCCGGCCAGCGGCCGGCTCTACCAGAGCTGCGGATCCGATCAGGGTGGCCAGGGAAGGGCCAGACGCCGCCGGCAGATCGGGGGATCTGCCGGCGTCGTTGTATCTGCCGCCGCTGCGACAATCGGCGTCGCGGCCACGCCAACATATTGATAAGGCTTGCTTTCCTTCCGCCGCCACCAGGCGTGAATGGGGCATTTCCCCGTAGACGATGCGGAGCGCTGCGTCTTCACAAAAATGAGAAGCGGCGCACAGTTTGATTCACTGATATGCTCCGCGGCTCACCAGGGGACGCTGGCGGCGGGTGCAGGGAATGACCGGCAGGGGTGCGGCCGAGAACATCGACACGACAACCGGTATCGCCAAGACGGCGATGGCCGAGATCGTGCACGCGCTGCTCTCCGAAGAAGAGGTTGCCCTGTTCGCCCGGTTCGCCCAGCCCAGCAGGCTGCAGGCGGGCCAGTGGCTGTTCCATCGCGGCCATCGCGGCGAGTGCATGTACATCATCCTCGAAGGCCTGATCGAGCTGGATTTCGGCGAGGACCTGGTGCTGAAGACGCTTGGCCGGCATGAGTTCTTCGGTGAGCTCGGCCTGTTGATGGGCGACCATCCGCGCAGCGCCAGCGCGCGGGTGATGGCCGACTGTCACGTGCTGGAACTGGGGCCGGCGGACTTCCATCGCCTGGTCGAGTCCGACCCGGGCCTGGTGGCCTACTTCCTGCGGCGTACGATCCTGCGTGTGCTGACCAACGAGCAGGCCCTGATCAGCCAGCTGCGGCGGCGCAACCATGACCTGGAAGCTGCGCTGGACAACCTGTACATCACCACCCACCAGCTCACCCATACCCGCGAACTGGTGCGCACCGACGAACTGACCGGCCTGCACAACCGCCGCGGCCTGGCCCTTTACCTGCAGGAATGCCGCACGCAGGAAGAAGGGCCCCCACAGGCCCTGCTGCTGATCGACTGTGACCGCTTCAAGCAGATCAACGACCGCCACGGCCACCAGGCCGGCGATCGGGTGCTGCAGAGCATGGGCAACATCCTGCGCTCGATGGCCGGCGAGCACGACCTGGCCTGTCGCCTGGGCGGCGACGAGTTCTGCCTGATCCTGCGCCGGGCCAACGTCGAGATCGTGCAGCACGCCGCCGAGTTCATCCTCAGCGCGGTGCACGGCCTGCTCGAACGCAGCCATGGCACCCCGCACGTCAGCCTGGCCAGCATCGGTGCCAGCCTGCTGGCCCCTGACGCGGACTGGAGCGAGTGGTACGCTCGCGCCGATCGTGCGCTGTACCAAGCCAAGCGCGCAGGCGGCAACTGCCTGCGGTGGACCGATGGTCCGGATGGACACTGAGCGGAGATCCAGGCGATGAATGGCGACAACGGAACGTCGGCCCCGCATAACGCCCAGCTGCGGGCGCTGCTGTTCACCGACCTGTGCGATTCGCTGCAGCTGGTGGAGCGTATCGGCGATGTCGCCGCCGCCGAATTCTTCCAGCAGCATGACCGTCTGGTCCTGGGGCTGCAGCAGCAGTGGAACGGCCAGCTGATTGATCGCTCCGATGGCTTGTTCGTTCTGTTCGAACGTCCCATCGATGGCATCGGTTTCGCCATTTCCTACCAGAACGCGGTCGACGCGATGGGCCACGAGCGCGGCATCGTGCTGCGCGCGCGCGCCGGCCTGCACGTGGGTGACGTGCTGTTGTGGGACAACAGTGCCGAGGCCGTTGCCCACGGCGCAAAGGCGGTGGAGGTCGAGGGTCTGGCCAAGCCGATGGCCGCGCGTCTGATGCAACTGGCGTGGCCTGGGCAGGTGCTGCTGTCCTCAGCAGCCGAACAGATGGCCCGGCGGGCCGACAGCGAGTTGCCTTGGGCGGCGGACGAACTGCGTTGGAAGGACCATGGGCTTTGGCGCTTCAAGGGCATTGGCGAGCGCCAGCATGTGTTCGAAGTCGGCATCCGTGGCCGCGCGCCGCTGCGCCGGCCGCGTTCGGGCGACAAGGCCTGGCGGGATCTGCCGCTGTGGCGTCGCCCGGCTGCGCTGTTCACCGAGGCGACGCTGGCGGTGGCGCTGGCCGTGGTGATGTGGACGCTGCTGCGGCCGGCGCCGGCAATCGCATTCGCCGAGCGCGACTGGGTGATCCTGGCGGCGGTCAGCAACAGCACGGCCTATCCGCAGCTGGATTCCAGCCTGGAACAGGCGCTCTACATCAGCCTGGGGCAGTCGCGCTTCGTCAACATCCTCAGTGAACTCAAGGTGCGTGACACCCTGCAGTTGATGCAGCGCCCGGCCAATGCACGGCTGGACCGCGCCCTGGCGATCGAGGTTGCGCTGCGCGATGGCGCGCGTGCGGTGCTGATGCCCACCGTGCTCGAGCTCAACGGCAAGGTACGGGTGGGCGTGGAGGTGGTGGACCCACGCACTGGGCAGACGGTGTACACGCATTTCGCCGATGGCAACGGCCTGGATTCGATCCTGGCCTCCACCGATACCGTGGTGAAGGCACTGCGCAGCGACCTGGGTGAGGCGCTGCACGATGTCAGCCGCGAGCAGAAACCCCTGCCCACGGTGGCTACCGCCAATCTCGATGCATTGCATGCCTATTCCAAAGGCAATGACGCGTTGCTCCTGGGTCATTTCGACGACGCCCTGCTGTTTTTCCAGCAGGCTACTCGTCTGGACCCGCAGTTCACCTTCGCCTACATCGGCCAGATGCGCCTGCAGTACGCCATGGGTAACGTGTCGGTGGCCGGCGACCTGTACCGCCAAGCAATGTCGGGGCGCACGCGACTGAGCGCTCGTGACCAGTTGTACCTGGATGCATGGGGCGCCGATTTCAGTGGTGCCGCGCCGCAGCGCAGCGCAGAGAAATGGCGGATGCTGACCCAGCTGTACCCGGATGATCCGGCAGGCTGGATGAACTATTCGATGTCGCAGTTTGGGTGTGGGGACTACGACGGCGCGCTGGCAGCGGCAATGCCGCTTCTGGAACGGCATCAAGCGCAGCGTTCACTGGTGCTGTCCTTTGTGGGTCGCATTCAACTTGCGCGGGGCGAAGTCAAAGCCGCTCGCGCTGCGTTCCAGGAAGCACGTACGCAGCCGGGATGGCGGGGAGACAGCCTGGAGTCGGTGGCTTTGGCTCTGGATGGCGACACCGAACTGGCACGTCAGCGCTACGAAGAAATGACCTCACGCGGCTTTGGTGGGCGCATGGAGCACAGCGGTCTGCTCGCCCTGCAGGGCAAGAGCGCCGACGCAGCGATCGACATGCGCCAAGCTGTGGAGCAGTGTGGAAGCGTGCCTGAGCTGTGTGACATCCTGGCCTTGCAGGCGGTTGCCTGGGGCGCGCAGGCGGATGGGACTTTGTCCAAGCCGGAGCTGACACGACTGCTGGATCGGGCGATCGCGGTGGCAGACGAAGGGACTGGCGCTGCCCCCCGGCATCGTGCCTTCATTGCGTTGTCGGTGGCATACCACGTGCTGCGTGCGGGCATGGACAGCGAATTGCAGCGCCGCCAGCCGGCGCTGGAAGCGCTGGTAGCACGCAGCAATGATCCACGCTTGCAGGAGATGTGGGGCATTGTGCGTGCGCGCGCTGAACTCGAAGCCGGCAATGCGAAGGCTGCGTCGATGCTGCTGGAGCGTGTTTCGGGTGGCACGCTTTACCAATGGCACGTGCTGCGCCTTGACATCGATCAGGCGCTTGGTCGCGACGCGGCCGTGCAGGTTAAGAAGCGCTGGCTGCGTCAGCGCACCGGATTGATATTCGCCGAAGATGCGGGTGGCAAAGTACTGCTGCCCCTGAACGTGACTGATGCACGCAGGCTGGTCGATGATGCCGGCCTGCGTCAGGCAGGAACGCCCTGATCCAGCGTTAGTCCTGAAGACCCTTCAGGCCACTTTCGAACATGAAAGGCACGTTGAACGGGCCCGCAGCTTCCAGCCGCCCGGCAATCTGGGTAGCCGCGCGCGCAAATTCTTCCTTGCCACCCAGCGAGGCCAGCGGCGTGTGGCAGGCGCTCAAGCTTTCGGCATCGGCGCCCAGCGAGATCAGTACGTCTGCCGGGTCATCGGCGAAAGCAGCACGGAAGGAATCGTCGCTGGAAAGGCGCTTCAACAGGACCTGGACGATTTCGGGGGGCAGGACGGAACTGGACATGGATCGCTACCGCAGGTTGGGGAAAGTACAAGTATCGGCTGCGCCGGGGCGGAGTTGATGGTTGTGCGCAGTTGCCCGGGTATGATCGCCCCTTGTTGAAGCTATTCGGGGCACACGCCATGAGATTCCGTCGCTGCCGGACCATGATGGTCGAGCCAGTTGAACACCCAGCGTTCGATCTGGCAGGGTTGCTCGGTGGGGGCACAGGGGTCAGTTTTCAAAGCGAGCTGCAGGTGCGTGCAGCGCATCTCCACGCACCTTGTGTGATCGAGCGCGACAGCTGCCTGTGGTTGCTGGAATGCAGCGCCGAGCAGTGGCAGCGCATGCCCGATGATGCGTTCTTGTACGAACGCGTTCTGGCGCTTCTGCGGAAGGGATTGCTGGTCAGTGATGACCCCGCGTACGAAGTAGCATTCATCGCTGACCGGCAGGTTCGACAGAGCCACTGGTGGCCGCTGTCGGCGCTGCATTACCAGCACTCGCGCTGGCAGGATGTGGACAGCTTGGGCGACATGGAACGCAACCAGCTGTTGACCGCGCAGGATCTGGTGCGCAGCTACGGGCCTCCACCGCCAGAGGCGCCGCTGCGTCACGTCGGTGCACTGGCGTTGCCCCGCGATGACGAAGACCCGATGCAGCGGATGCTGCAGTCGCGGGTGACCTGCCGCAACTACGCATCCACCCGGGCGCTGCCATTGCCTATGCTGGCACGACTGCTGCAGCAGGTACTGATGGCCCAATCCCTGGTGGAGACCGAGCCCGGCGTGCGATTCCTGAAGAAGAACGTGCCGTCTGCCGGGGGCCTGCATCCGCTGGAGGCATTTGTGGTTGTCCGCAACGTGGAAGAACTTCAGCCGGGGCTTTATCACTACCATGCCGTTGCTCACGAGCTGGCACGCTTGCACCAGCAGCCTGACGATCTGGCGGCCTTCAACCTGCGGCTGCTGGCCGGGCAGCACTGGTTTGCTGGCGCGCACGTCCAGCTGATCCTGGTGTGCCGTTTCGAACGCAGTTTCTGGAAATACAGAAATCACGCCAAGGCCTATCGAGCAGTCACGCTCGATGCCGGACATGTTTCGCAGGCCTTCTACAATGCGGCCACCGCGCACGGATTGGGTGCGTTCGTTACTGCGGCGATCAATGAAGCCGAGGCCGAGCAGATGCTCGGCCTGCAGCCAATGGCCGAAGGTGCACTGGCGGTCTGCGGATTCGGTTGGCGAAGCGATGTGCTTACAACAACCGAGCTGGACCCGGACGGCCGGATCTGGCCAGAGACCCGCTGAGCCTCAGCGCGCGGAAATGACCTTCTGCATCTGACGCGACTCGAACGTGAAAACCACGTTCATGGCCGTGCGCCCTGCACCGGAGAGATATTCCAGCAGTGCCTGGCGTGACTGTTCGATCTCTTCCTTGCTGGCCAGCTGTTGCACCATCGTGCACAAGGGCGTGATCGATCCCTCGGGCAATGCCATTCCGGCAGTAAACAGGGCGTCGCGCGGACTCTGCTTGAAGAGATCGCGGAAGGTGTCATCGCTTGCAAGACGATCAAGTAGATTCACAGCACACTGCAGGGTCATCGCGGACGCGGTATTCGAAACCGCGGCTGGGGTCGATTCGGCAAGTTTGGGCGCGGCGAGCATTGTGGCAGGTCCTCGTAAGTTCAATGGGAGGCGCCTTGCAGCGGATCTGTCGCGATCCGCTGTGGCTTGCCATTGTTGCCAGATACTGAAGACTGATGCCAGCGCGGCTAGTCCGCTTCGAAATCCACCAGCACCGCGCCATCACCCACCTGGTCACCGGCCTTGGCGCGATAACCCTTCACCGTGCCATCGGCCGGTGCCTGCAGGGTGTGCTCCATCTTCATCGCTTCCAGCACCACCAGCGGCGTGCCGCGCTTCACCTGCGTGCCTGCCGCCACCAGCGTTGCCACGATCTTGCCGGGCATCGGTGCCAGCAGGCTGCCGGCGTCGGCGCTGGCCTGTTCCGATTCGCCCACCGGGTCGTGCAGGGTGAAGCGGTGCTGGCCATCGTCGCCGAACAGGTACAGCTGGTCGCCGTCGCGCTGCAGCTGCAACCGCCAGCGACGCGCGTCCAGCTGCACCGACAGGGTGTGGCCATCGGCACGGCCGACAACCTGCTTCGGCGCGGCGTCATCGCACCGCACGCGCCAGCCATCGGCCGTGGCCCACACCTTCAGCGTGTGCGCCCGCTCTCCCTGCTGCAGCGGCACCACGCGTGCGGCCGGCGCGCCCAGCCGCCAGCCATCCTGTGCCTGCCACGGCGAATGCGGGTCGCGCACATCGGCGGTAGCGGCCGGTGTGCTCACCACGGCGGCGATCGCTGCCAGTTCCCACAGCGCCTGCTCACCGTCACCGGTCACCGCCAGTGCGGCCTGCTCACGCTCGATCAGCGCGGTATCCAGCTTTGCGTTGGCGAACGAATCAGTGTGCAGCAGGCGGCGCAGGAAGCCGGCATTGGTGGTCACGCCCACCACCTGGCAGTCGGCCAGGGCCTGGCTCATGCGCCGCAGCGCGGCGTCGCGGTCCACGTCCCAGACGATCAGCTTGGCAATCATCGGGTCGTAGTACGGGGTGATGCTGTCGCCTTCCTCCACACCCGTGTCCACCCGCACGTTCGCCGACGGGGTCGGCAGGCGCAGGCGGCGCAGGGTGCCGGTGGACGGCAGGAAGCCACGGTCGGCATCTTCGGCGTACAAGCGCGCTTCGAGGGCATGGCCGTGGATGGTCAGTTCGTCCTGGCGCTTGGGCAGCGGCTGGCCGGCTGCAACGCGCAGCTGCCATTCCACCAGGTCGGTACCGGTGATGAATTCGGTGACCGGGTGTTCGACCTGCAGGCGGGTGTTCATTTCCATGAAATAGAAATCGCCGTCCGGACCGGCGATGAACTCCACCGTGCCCGCACCAACGTAGCCCACCGCGCGCGCGGCATCGACCGCGGCCTTGCCCATCGCTGCGCGGCGGTCGGCGCTCATGCCCGGGGCCGGCGCTTCTTCCAGCACCTTCTGGTGGCGGCGCTGCACCGAGCAGTCGCGCTCGAACAGATACACCGCCTCGCCATGGCCACCGCCGAATACCTGGATCTCGATATGGCGCGGGCGCTCGACATACTTCTCGACCAGCACGTGGTCGTTGCCGAACGCCGAGGCTGCCTCGCGCTGGCAGCTGGCCAGCGCATCGACGAAGTCCTCGCTGCGCTCGACCTTGCGCATGCCCTTGCCGCCGCCGCCGGCGCTGGCCTTGATCAGCACCGGGTAGCCGATGCCATCGGCCTGGGTGCGCAGGAACTCAGGCGCCTGCTGGTCGCCGTGGTAGCCCGGCGTCAGCGGCACGCCAGCCTTGGCCATCAGGGCCTTGGCCGCGCTCTTGTCGCCCATCGCGCGGATCGCACTGGCGGGCGGACCGATGAAGGTGATCCCCGCCGCGACGCAGGCGTCGGCGAAATCGGCGTTCTCGGACAGGAAGCCGTAGCCGGGATGGATGGCCTGCGCGCCGCTGCGGCGTGCGGCATCGAGGATGGCATCGCTGCGCAGGTAGCTCTCGCGCGCAGCGGCCGGGCCGATGTGGATGGCCTCGTCGGCCAGGCGCACATGGCGTGCATTGCGGTCCGCATCGGAATACACCGCCACGGTGGCGATGCCGAGGCGACGGCAGGTGGCGATGACGCGGCAGGCGATCTCGCCGCGGTTGGCGATCAGGACTTTGCTGAACATGGCAACAGACTCGGTCATGGCACAGGTCACATGCGGAACACGCCGAAGCGCGTCTGCTGCGGGGGAGCATTGAGGCTGGCCGACAGGGCCAGGGCCAATACCCGGCGGGTATCGACCGGATCGATCACACCGTCGTCCCACAGCCGCGCACTGGCGTAGTACGGGTGGCCCTGCTGTTCGAACTGGTCGCGGATCGGTGCCTTGAACGCCTCCTCTTCCTCGCCCGGCCACTGCCCGCCCTTGACCTCGATGCCATCACGCTTGACCGTGGCCAGCACGCTGGCCGCCTGTTCGCCGCCCATCACGCCGATGCGTGCGTTGGGCCACATCCACAGGAAGTTGGGCGAGTACGCGCGGCCACACATGCCGTAGTTGCCGGCACCGAACGAGCCGCCGATGACCACGGTGAACTTGGGTACCTTGGCGCAGGCCACCGCCATCACCAGCTTGGCGCCGTCCTTGGCGATGCCGCCCTGCTCGTACTTGCGGCCGACCATGAAGCCGGTGATGTTCTGCAGGAACACCAGCGGGATGTTGCGCTGGGTGCACAGCTCGATGAAGTGCGCGCCCTTCAGTGCGGACTCGGAGAACAGGATGCCGTTGTTGGCGATGATGCCGATCGGATAGCCATGCAGATGGGCGAAGCCGGTCACCAGGGTGGCGCCGTAGCGCGGCTTGAACTCGTCGAAACGCGAACCGTCGACCAGCCGCGCGATCACTTCGCGCACGTCGTACGGCTTGCGCGTATCGGCCGGGATCACCCCGTACAGTTCGTGCGCCGGCAGCAGCGGCTCTTCCACCGGCTGCAGCGCCATTGCTGCTTCGGGCTTGCGCCAGTTGAGCTGGGCGATGATCGCGCGTACCCGCGCCAGTGCCTGCAGGTCGTTGTCGGCCATGTGGTCGGCCACGCCGGAAATACGCGTGTGCACATCGGCACCGCCCAGCTCTTCGGCCGTCACCACTTCACCGGTGGCTGCCTTCACCAGCGGCGGGCCGCCGAGGAAGATCGTGCCCTGCTCGCGCACGATCACCGTCTCGTCGCTCATCGCCGGCACGTAGGCGCCACCGGCGGTGCAGCTGCCCATCACGCAGGCGATCTGCGGAATGCCCTGCGCGGAGAGGTTGGCCTGGTTGTAGAAGATGCGACCGAAATGGTCGCGGTCGGGGAACACCTCATCCTGCAGCGGCAGGAAGGCGCCGCCGGAATCGACCAGGTAGATGCACGGCAGGTGGTTCTGCTCGGCGATCTCCTGCGCGCGCAGATGCTTCTTCACCGTCACCGGGTAATAGGTGCCGCCCTTGACGGTGGCATCGTTGGCCACGATCACGCACTCCACGCCGCTCACGCGGCCAATGCCGACGACCACGCCAGCAGCGGGCACGGCATCGTCGTACATGCCGTGCGCGGCCAGCGGCGCGATTTCCAGGAACGCACTGCCAGGGTCGAGCAGAGCATCGATGCGGTCGCGCACCAGCAGCTTGCCGCGCGCGGTGTGCTTGGCGCGCGCCGCTTCGCTGCCGCCCAGGGCGGTGCGGGCGAGGGTGGCGTGCAGGTCGTCGACCACGGCCTGCATCGCCGCGCGGTTGCTTTCAAACGTATCGCTGCCCGGTTGCAGCTGGCTGCCTAGGATGCTCATGGGGTGCCTTACAGGGTGCGCTGGAACAGTTCGCGGCCGATCAGCATGCGGCGGATCTCCGAGGTGCCGGCGCCGATTTCATACAGCTTGGCATCGCGCCACAAACGGCCGGTCGGGTATTCGTTGATGTAGCCGTTGCCGCCGAGGATCTGGATCGCCTGGCCGGTCAGCCAGGTCGCCTTCTCGGCGGCGTACAGGATCGCGCCGGCCGCATCCTGGCGGGTGGTGCGGCCCTGGTCGCAGGCGCGCGCCACCGCATACACATAGGCGCGGCAGGCGCCCAGGCCAACGTACATGTCGGCGATCTTGGCCTGGATCAGCTGGAAGCTGCCGATCGGCTCACCGAACTGGTGGCGTTCGTGCACGTACGGCATCACCACGTCCATCGCGGCGGCCATCAGGCCCAGCGGGCCGCCGGACAGCACCACGCGCTCGTAGTCCAGGCCGGACATCAGCACGCGTACACCACCACCGACCGTACCCAGCACGTTCTCTTCGGGAATCTCGCAGTCCTGGAACACCAGTTCGCAGGTGGGCGAGGAGCGCATGCCCAGCTTGTCCAGCTTCTGCGCGGTGGAGAAACCCTTCATGCCCTTCTCGACCAGGAAGGCGGTGATGCCCTTGGCACCGGCCTCGACATCGGTCTTGGCGTAGACCACCAGCACGTCGGCGTCGGGGCCGTTGGTGATCCACATCTTGTTGCCGTTGAGCACGTAGCGGTCACCGCGCTTGTCCGCGCGCAGCTTCATCGACACAACGTCCGAACCCGCGCCGGGTTCGCTCATCGCCAGCGCACCGATCTTGGCGCCGCTGCACAGGTCCGGCAGGAAACGCTGCTTCTGCGCCTCGGTGCCGTTCTTGCGCAGCTGGTTCACGCACAGGTTCGAATGCGCACCGTAGGACAGGCCGATGCCACCGGAAGCACGCGAGACTTCTTCCATCGCCACCACGTGGGCCAGGTAGCCCATGCCGGTGCCTCCGTATTCTTCTTCCACGGTCAGGCCCAGCAGGCCCTGCTCGCCCAGCTTGGGCCATAGTGCCAACGGGAACTGGTTGGTCGCATCGGTCTCGGCCGCGAGCGGCGCGATCTCGGCAGCGGCAAAATGGGCCACGCTCTGGCGCAGCAGGTCGATATCTTCGCCGAGGTCGAAGTTCAGGGATGGCACGTGCATTGCGATGGCTCCACGAGGGAAGGTGGGGAATGGACGCACCCGGAAGGGGGAAGCGGGCAGCTGTTCACAGCAGCAGCCCGCGCGGGCGATTGGACCCCAGCGTAGCGGGGTTCGGGTAAGAAGTGAATACAAATTCAAAAATTGAAACTAGACTCAGACCATGGCCTATAAACGCTCAGCATTGATGGAAGAACGCCTGGCCGGGGCCCGTGAACGGATCCTGCTGGCCACCCGCGAACTGGTCGCCACCGGCGGCTGGCGCAACGCGCCGGTAACGGCCGTGGCAACCCAGGCCGGGGTCTCCACCGGTTTGATCTACCGCCACTTCCCGTCCAAGGCCGAGCTATTCGTGGAAGTGCTCAACGCCGCCGTGGCCCACGAGGTGGCGATCATGGAGCGCATCGCCAGTGCGCCGGAGCCGGCCAGCGTGCGCCTGCGCCAGGCCATCACCGCCTTTGTCCGCCGAGCCCTGGCTGGCCCTGGCCTGGCCCACGCCTTCATCGTCGAGCCGGTGGACCCGGACGTGGAAGCCGAGCGCATGCGCGGCCGTCGTGCCTTCGGTGATGTGTTCCTGCGCCTGGTGGAAGAGGGCGTGGCAGCCGGTGAGCTGCCGGCGCAGGACGCGCACGCTGCCGCCGCCTGCCTGGTGGGTGCCTTCACCGAAGCGATGGTCGGCCCGACCGCGCCCAGCCGCGAAGCGCATCGCGACGAGGACGCGCTGGTCGAGGCCATCTGCAGTTTCTGCCTGCGGGCTGTTGGCGCAGGGTGATGCCGCTGTTGCGCGTGCCGGGCGGCTTCTGCCGCGCTGTGCGCTCGCCGGGCATGGCCCGGCGCTACCCGCATGCGGCGACGGCCGCATGCTGCGCCGCACCAGCCCTGACGCCTGTTGTCGTGCGCGGCGTGCGTTCTATACTCGGCCCATCACGCAGTCGCTCAGCCGTGGTCCAACGACTATCAGCCAGGGGTAACGAAGAGTGCGGAATTACGATCTGGAGTTCCTGAAACGCTTCTCCATGGTGATCGCGCTGTTGATGGCCATCACCCTCGGTCTGATCCTCCTGGCCGCGTTCATCCACACCCGGATTCCGCCCGAGGTGTCGCCTACCGCCGCCAAACGCACCGAACAGCGCATTTCGCCCACCGGTGCGGTGTACGCCGGCAGCACCGGCGCGGCCGCGCAGGCTGCAGCGCATGCCGCCGCGCTGGCCAAGGCCGCCTCGCAGGTGGCCTACGGCGGTACCAAGGACGGCAAGGTGATCTTCGACAACCTGTGCACCGCCTGCCACACCACCGGCGTGGGCATGGCGCCGACGCTGGACCACTCGCACTGGGACAAGCGCCTGGCGCAGGGCAAGGACACCCTCTACAAGCACGCCATCGAGGGCTACACCGGCCCCGACGGCGGCATCATGCCGCCCAAGGGTGGCAACCCGGCGCTCACCGAAGAGCAGATCCACGCCACGGTGGACTGGATGCTGGGCAATCTGAAGTAACGGGCGCCGCATCCACGCATGGCGTGGATCTACCGTGGATACGCGTGCCCGGCCAGCGGCCGGCACTCCCTTTGCCCACCAAGGCCGAAACCCCGCTGCGCAGGCGGGGTTTCGCATTTCAGGGTTAGTCTGTGCGCCTCTTCCGTGGAGTCGTCTGTCGATGCGTCGCCGTTCCCTCGCCCTTGCCCTGTCCCTGCTGCTGCCGGCATCCGCTTTCGCCCAGGCCCAGCCGCAGGTTGCGCCGACCCCGGCGCCCGCGCCGCGCAGCCCGGCCACCGTCACCCTGGCCGCCGCGCCGGCCGACTGGCGTGCACTGGATGGTCAGCACGTGCGCATCGCCGCGCCGCTCACCCTGGCCGGCACCGATGGCCTGGAACGCTTCGGCCAGCTCACCGTCGCCTTCGATGGCCGCCTCTGGCAGCCGACCGAAGTGGCCGTGCCCGGTAGCGCCGGTATCGAACAGGTGATGGCCGACAACCAGCGCCGCCGCTTGGTGCTGGACGACGGCAGCGATGCACGTGACCCGGCCAGCGTCGCCTATCTGCCGGGCAACCCGGTGCTGCGTACCGGCATGCAGCTGCGCAACGTGGAAGGCACCGTGCGCGTCGATGCGCAGGGCCGCCCCAGCCTGCAGGTCGACGGCAAGTTGAAGCTGCCGGAACTGCAGCGGCCGGCCGTGCCGAGCGTGCCCGGCAGCCTGCATATCGCCGCCTTCAACCTGGAGAACTTCTTCAACGGCGACGGCCAGGGTGGTGGATTCCCGACCCTGCGCGGCGCGCGCACACTGGACGAGCACAAGGCGCAGGTCGGCAAGCTGGTCGCCACCGTCAACGCGCTGGGCGCCGATATCGCCGCGCTGATGGAATTGGAGAACGACGGCTACGGCCCGCAGTCGGCCATCGCCGAACTGGTGGACGCACTCAATGTCGGTCTCGCAGCCGACAAGCAGTGGGCGTTCGTCGATGCCGGTGAAGGCCCCGGCAGCAATCCGATCCGCGTCGGCATCATTTACCGCAAAAGCGAATTCAAACCGCTCGGCACGCCGCTGACCAAGCTCGACGGTCCCTTCGTCGAGCACAGCCGTGCACCGCTGGCACAGGCCTTCCAGGGCAAGGGCGCGCCGTTCATGGTGGTCGCCAACCACTTCAAGTCCAAGGGCTGCCGCGAGGCCAGTGGCGCCGACGCCGACCGCAATGACGGGCAGGGTTGCTGGAACGCCACGCGTGTGGAATCGGCCAGGCAGCTCAACACCTGGGTGCAGGCCGAAGCCGCGCGCATGAAGGTGACGGACGTGGTGCTGATGGGCGACTTCAACGCCTACGCCATGGAAGATCCGATCCGCACCCTGCACGACCTGGGCTGGCAGGATGCCTTCAAGGTAGCAAAGGTCGAACAGCCCTACAGCTACGTCTACAACGGCTATACCGGCCGCCTCGATCACGCGCTGCTCAGCCCGACGATGGCCAAGCGCTTGCGTGGCGCCGCCGAGTGGCACAGCAACGCCGACGAGCAGGACGCCAGCGGCTACCAGGGCCGCAACGTCCAGGGCCCATGGCGCAGCTCCGACCACGACCCGCTGTTGCTGGGCTTCGACAGATAACCCGGCGCCGGGAATCTGCCTGGGTGGGTGCGGACCTTGGCCCGCACTGACCCTGCTGTTGCTTTTGATCTTCCCATCCGCCTTCAAGCGAGCCGAGCATCGCAGGGGAATCAGGGGCGAAGAGGCGCCGATGTCTGAGCGCAGCGAGTTCGGCGCCGTCCCCTGATTCCCCGAGAAGCGCAGGGTACCGGTGCACAGCACCGGCTCGTGGTCGGCGGAGCGTTTCTTTGGTTACTTTCTTTGCGCGCAAAGAAAGTGACACCTCTCCGCGGTTGCGGAAACGATTCGCCGGGGATGGCCCGGCGCTATCGATGTCTTACCCCCAGGCGATCAACCCGATCGCCAGCACTGCCAGCGCCAGGCCGGCACGATTCCAGCGCGTGGTCGCCTCGCCGAAGGCGAACACGCCCACCAGCGCACCCAGCACCACCACGCCGATGTTCATGCCGGCGAACACGGTGGCCGGACTGTCCGGCATCGACTGGTGCGCATGCACGTAGAACAGGATGTTGCCGCCGTTGAGCAGGCCCAGCAGCGCGCCGGCACCGAGGTTGCGCCAGGCCAGGCGGCTGCGCCCACTGAAATGCCGCCGCAGCTGCAGCGCCAGCATCAGCACGAAGGCCACGCTGAAACTGGCCAGCACCGCCGCCATCGACGGCGTGCCCGACAGCGCCACCTGCTTCAGCAGCACATCCACCACCGCAAAGCCGACCCACACGCCCAGCAACCAGCCCCAGCCACCGGCGGAAGCGGCCACTGCAGGGCCGCGTGGACGCAGGCTGATGGCCACCATCGCCAGCAGGCCCAGGCCCAGCCCGGCCAGCTTCCACGGCGTGGCGGTCTGGCCGAAGAACAGGAATGCCGCTGCCAGCGACAGCAGCAGCGACAACCGCTGCGCCACATCACTGCGGACGATGCCGGCCACCGCTACCGCGCGGCCCAGCACCAGGAAGATCGAGGGCAGCACCACCGCCAGCGCCAGCAGTGACACCCACGGTGCATGCGGTGCGCGCAAGGCATCCAGCGGCGGCTGCAGCACCACCGCCGTCATCGTCGCGGCGACCAGATAGTTCCAGGTCACCATCTGCGCAACATCCAGCTGGCGGCGTCCGGCCACCTTCAACAACACCGAAACCAGCACACTGCAGATCACGGCCAGGGACAGGTAGAGCATGGGGCGGGCACAGGGCAGCGGCGGGGGACGCTATCATGGTGCCATGCACAAGCCCTCGTTCCCCGTCGCCCCCGGCGAAACCGCCTGCATCTCACTGGAAGGCCCGGTTGGCCCGCTGGAAGTGCTCGTCGACCTGCCCAAGGCCGATGTGCCGGTGCAGCCGATCGTGGCCGTCATCTGCCATCCGCTGTCCACCGAAGGCGGCACCCTGCACAACAAGGTGGTCACCATGACCGCCACCACCCTGCGCGAGCTGGGCATCGCCACGGTGCGCTTCAACTTCCGCAGCGTCGGTGGTTCTGCCGGTGAATTCGACCATGGCGTGGGCGAGCAGGAGGACCTGAAGGCCGTCACCGCCTGGGTCCGCCAGCAGCGTCCCGACGACCGCCTGTGGCTGGCCGGCTTCAGCTTTGGCGCGTTCGTTTCGCTGAAGGCCGCTGCCGAACTGCAGCCCGAAGCGCTGATCTCGATCGCGCCGCCGGCGGGCCGTTGGGACTTCGGCGGCATCACGCCGCCGGCGCGTTGGCTGGTGATCCAGGGCGAGCAGGATGAAATCGTCGACCCGCAGGCCGTCTACCAGTGGCTGGACACCCTCGATGCGGCGCATGAGCTGGTGCGCATGCCGGACACCAGCCACTTCTTCCACCGCAAGCTGATCGACCTGCGCGGCGCGCTCACCCACGGCGTCAAGCATTGGCTGGGCACGGCGGCATGAGCGAGGTGGAACTGACCCCGACGCAGCGCTATGCGGCCGGGGTGGAACGCGGCGATTGGCAGAACGACCCGGCCCAGCATGCGGCCCTGGCCGAGCTGGACCGGATCCACCTGGCCCTGGTGGACAGCGCCGAGGATGGCTGGCTGGACCGCCTGTCCTCGTTCTGGAAGAAACCCGAGCCGGTCAAGGGCCTGTATTTCTGGGGCGGCGTCGGCCGCGGCAAGACCTTCCTGGTCGACCTGTTCTACGACGGCCTGCCGATCAAGCAGAAGTACCGCACCCACTTCCATCGCTTCATGCGCAGCGTCCACGAGCGCCTGCGCGAGCACCAGGGCCAGAGCGACCCGCTGGCGAAGATCGCCCAGGAATGGCGCAGCAACCTGCGCGTGCTGGTGCTGGATGAATTCTTCGTCACCGACATCGGCGATGCCATGCTGCTGGCGCGCCTGCTGGAGCGGATGTTCGCCGAGGGCGTGACGCTGGTCACCACCTCCAACACGTCGGTGGAAAACCTGTACCTCAACGGCCTGCAGCGCGAGAGCTTCATGCCGGCCATCGGCCTGCTGCAGCGCTACTGCGTGGAACTGTACGCCGAGGGCACCGAGGACTACCGCATGCGCGCGCTGACCCGTTCGCCGGTGTACCGCGCGCCGCTGGCCGCCGACAGTGACGCCTGGCTGGCCACGCGCTGGGGCGAACTGAGTGGCGGCCAACCGGCCAAGGCGGGCAACATCGAGATCGAGAGCCGCAAGATCCCGGTGCGCGCGCGTGGCAAGAGCATTGCCTGGTTCGACTTCGCCGCCCTGTGTGAAGGCCCGCGTGGGCCGTCGGATTACATCGAGATCGCGCACGAGTTCAACACCGTGCTGCTGGGGGGCATTCCGGCCTTCGACTGCCTGAACGAGGATGCCGCGCGCCGCTTCGTCAACCTGATCGACGAACTGTACGACCGCCACGTCAACCTGGTCTGCACCGCCAGCACCTCGCCGGTCGAGCTGTACACCGGCACCCGTCTGCAGGGCGCGTTCGAGCGCACGGCCTCGCGCCTGATCGAAATGCAGAGCGCCGCGTACCTGGGTACCCCGCACCGGGCGTGAGGGGGGGGGCTGTAGAGCCGAGCCCATGCTCGGCTGCTTCTGAAGGATGTGCCGAAAAGCAGCCGAGCATGGGCTAGGCTCTACCTGACGTGCCAGGTCAGAATGATTCAACCGCGCGCTGGGAAGTGCCTGTACAAGCAAAGGTGATTCGTGAGCCAGGAAATCAACAAGCACGTTGCGCGAGCCATCGTTGAGCTTGCCATCTTTCTTGAGTTTTCGGCGGATGATGTATTGGATCCAGATGCTGCCGTGCAGGGGCTCGAACGATTGGCGTCGACATTGCAGATGATGGACTTGGAGTCCAGATCATCTTTATGCGTGCAGTTTGAAAGCATCGCAATGGAGTATTCAGGTGATCAGGCCGGGTTTGTTGAAGGCTTGGGCGAAGCGCTGGGGTTGATCGAAGCGTAGTGTGCTCATCTGTAGAAGCCCCGGATTTTTCTGGCAGCTGGGCTGTCTGAGAATTCGGGTTCGCGCAGAACATGAGTAGGAGGTGCCTTCGAGCGCACGGCCTCGCGCCTGATCGAAATGGAGAGTGCCGAGTACCTGGGTACCCCGCACCGCGCGTGACAACGAGGGCAGTGCCGGCCGCTGGCCGGCATCTGCACGACGCATCCGGACCCATGGGCTGCCGGCCAGCGGCCGGCACTATCGGCTGCGGTGGCTACCGGGTTGGCGCCAGCGCATCCCCCTGTGGCCGCTCATCCGGACCGGCCGACACATGCAGGCCCGAGCCATCGCCGTGCTCCACCCGCACGCTGTCGCCGCGCTCCAGCAGCCGCAGCGGCTGTCCCTGGTAGCGCACCTCCAGCGCGTCGTGGGCCGCCGCCAGCGACTGCACCAGCGGGCACAGTGCCATCGCCTTGGCCTCCAGCTGCTGGCCGCGCGCTTCCATCCGGCGGTCGACCTCGGCGTCGAGACGGTCGGCGCGGCGCTCCATGGCTCCGGCGCGACCGGTGGACACCTGCCACAACACGCTGCGGGTCATCGACCCGGCCATCGTCTCGGCCATCTGGTCGATATGCGCGTCGAAGCCATCGCCGAAGGACTCCTGTTCCCAATAGCCGCGGCCCAGGCTGGCGTCGATCCAGGTCTGCATCTCGCCGCGCATCGCACGCATCTGGCGGTTGTGGGACTTGCCGGTGATGGCCTCGAAGGCGGCGTCCAGCGCATCGAAGGTGACCCCCGAGACTTCGTGGGCCAGCGCGGTGGCGGCCGGCATCAGCTGGCGGGCGCCGGCCTCCATCTGCCGCAGGCGCGCGGCGTCGGCGGCACTGACCGTCACCATCCTGCCGTCCAGGCTCAGCTCGCCGTCGTGGAACACCACCTCATGTGGTGCCTGCGGGCCATGCCGCAGCCAGATGCCGCCGCTGTCCACCAGCACGTCGTAGTCGGTACGGATGCCGCATTGGTCCGAACGCAGGTCCAGCCCGTCGGAGGCCAGCGCCGGAGCAATGAACAGGGCTGGCAACAGGGCCAGGGCGGGCAAGCGCAGGCGCATCGGAACATCCTTCTCCGGAACCGGAGGACCAGCATCCGCCGCCAGCGCGTGGGCGTCACCGGCCGGAAGTCATCCCGTCCACCGGCTGCCCACTGGCTGCCCACCACCTATCCACAGAGTTGTCCCTCGCCTGCATGGCCCTGTCATGTGAAGCTGTCATTGTTCCGCTGGTGGGGTGCTGATTACCGCCATCACGACGCTTTTCGGGCTTGACTGCGCAGCCCGTTCCAGCAGGTCCAAAGCGTCCAAACCGGGCGCCGATGGCACGATCCTTGCGGCGCAAGGGATTGCCGAATTTCACTACATTTGGCGTTGACGGACCCAACTACCCCCACTATCTTGTGGCTGTCGGTTGTGGGGACCCCAAGCCGCCGGGTCCATGGAATGGATCGCCGGAGCCTCCGGTGATACGCCCTCCATGCCCGCAGCGGCACCGGTCAGCACTGCCAGCAGCAGCCACAGGCGCAGGTCTCACTTCCTGCGACACCGGTCTGCCACCCTGGGGTGTCACGTCCCGGGCCGCGTCATCCGATGCACCGAGCCACCATCCATCACGCCAAGAGGACACACGCCGTGACCACCGAGACCAGCGCCACCATCGAGAAGGAAAGCGAGTTCCTGTTGACGTCGCCGCCGACGTCCAACGCGATGAGTGTGACCAAGCGCAATGGCACGACCGAGCTGGTGGATCTGAACAAGATCGTCCGCGCGGTGCAGCGTTCCTCTGAAGGCCTGCACGCCGTCGATCCGATGCGCGTGGCCACCCGCACCATTTCCGGCCTGTACAACGGCGCCACCACCCAGGAGCTGGACGAACTGTCCATCCGCACCGCGGCGCTGCTGATCGGCGAAGAGCCCGAGTACGGCCGCCTGGCCGCGCGCCTGCTGGCCAACTTCATCGCCAAGGAAGTGTCCAACCAGGAAATCCACGCGTTCTCGCAGTCGGTGGGTCGTGGCCACGAAGTGGGCCTGATCAACGACCGCCTGCTGAACTTCGTGCAGACCAACGCACGCAAGCTCAACGATGCCATCGACATCTCGCTGGACCTGAACTTCGATTACTTCGGCCTGCGTACCCTGTACGACCGCTACCTGCTGCGCCATCCGCACACCCGCAAGGTGATCGAGACCCCGCAGCAGTTCTTCCTGCGCATCGCCAGCGCGCTGAGCGAGGACGTGCCGGAAACCCTGGCGCTGTACAAGCGCATGGGCAACCTGGACTACCTGCCGTCCAGCCCGACCCTGTTCAACTCCGGCACCACCCACGAGCAGCTGTCCTCGTGCTTCCTGCTGGACTCGCCGCAGGATTCGCTGGAATCGATCTACTCCAAGTACGGCGACATCGCCCAGCTGTCCAAGTTCTCCGGCGGCATCGGCGTCAGCTACACCCGCGTGCGTTCGCGTGGCTCGCTGATCAAGTCGACCAACGGCCACTCCAACGGCATCGTGCCGTGGCTGAAGACCATGGATTCGTCGGTGGCTGCGGTGAACCAGGGTGGCAAGCGCAAGGGCGCGGCCTGTGTGTACCTGGAAACCTGGCACGCCGACATCGAGGACTTCCTCGAGCTGCGTGACAACACCGGCGACGAATCGCGCCGTGCGCACAACCTGAACCTGGCCAACTGGATCCCGGACCTGTTCATGAAGCGCGTCGAGTCGGACCAGGAATGGTCGCTGTTCGATCCGCGCGTGGTGCCCGAGTTCACCGACCTGTTCGGCGAAGCCTTCGAGGCCGCCTACCTGCAGGCCGAAGCACAGGGCAAGGCCAACCGCACCATCTCCGCACGCAAGCTGTACTCGCGGATGATGCGCACCCTGGCCGAGACCGGCAACGGCTGGATGACCTTCAAGGACAAGTGCAACCGCGCCAGCAACCAGACCCTGCGCGCTGGCAACGTGATCCACCTGTCCAACCTGTGCACCGAGATCCTGGAAGTCACCTCGGCCGAAGAGACCGCGGTGTGCAACCTGGGTTCGATCAACCTGGGCAACCACTTCGACGGCAACGGCGAGTTCGATTTCGACAAGCTGGCCGACACCGTGCGCCTGGCCGTGCGCCAGCTGGACCGCGTGATCGACCTGAACTTCTACCCGATCGAATCGGCACGCCGCGGCAACCTGCGCTGGCGTCCGGTCGGCCTGGGCTGCATGGGCCTGCAGGACGTGTTCTTCCGCAAGCGCCTGCCGTTCGATGGCGCCGAAGCCCGCGCGCTGTCGAAGAAGATCGCCGAGACCATCTACTTCCACGCGCTGGAAACCTCGGTGGAACTGGCCCAGGAACGTGGCAAGCACCCGTCCTTCGCCGACACCCGTGCGGCCAGCGGCGAGCTGCAGTTCGATGCCTGGAACGTGGTGCCGGAAGATGCCGCACGCTGGGACGCCCTGCGTGAGCGCATCAAGGAACACGGCCTGCGCAACTCGCTGATGATCGCGATCGCCCCGACCGCCACCATCGCCTCCATCGCCGGCTGCTACGAGTGCGTGGAACCGCAGGTGTCCAACCTGTTCAAGCGCGAGACCCTGTCCGGTGACTTCCTGCAGGTGAACCGCTACCTGGTGAACGAGCTGAAGAAGCTGGGCCACTGGACCCCGGAAATGCGCGATGCGATCAAGCTGGCCGACGGCTCGATCCAGGCCATCACCCAGATTCCGGAAACGCTGCGCCACGTCTACCGCACCGCATGGGAACTGCCGATGCGTTCGCTGATCGACATGGCCGCCGATCGTGGTGCCTTCATCGACCAGTCCGCCTCGCTCAACCTGTTCATGGAAAGCCCGAGCATCGGCGCGATGTCGTCCATGTACATGTACGCCTGGAAGCAGGGCATCAAGACCACCTACTACCTGCGTTCGCGTCCGGCCACCAAGATCGCCAAGACCACCGTCAGCCACGTGGCCACCGCCGGCCCGGAGAAGGTGTTCAGCCCGGAAGAGGCCATCGCCTGCTCGCTGGAGAACCCGGAAGCCTGCGAGGCCTGCCAGTAAGACGCGCCGTGCCGGCGATCGCCGGCACCTCATACCTGTAGAGCCGAGCCATGCTCGGCTGCAGAGAGACACCCACGGTAGCGCCGGGCCATGCCCGGCCGCTCACCCAGGAATTCAAGGAAACACCCATGGCCGACAAGCCCAAGCAGATGCTGCTCGATCCCGGTTTTGAACTGACGCTGCGCCCGATGCGCTACCCGCAGTTCTATGACATGTACCGGAACGCGATCAAGAACACCTGGACGGTGGAAGAGATCAACTTCCAGATCGACATCAGCGACCTGCACAGCAAGATGTCGCCGGGCGAGCGTCACCTGATCCACCGTCTGGTCGCGTTCTTCGCCACCGGCGATTCGATCGTGTCCAACAACCTGGTGCTGAACCTGTACCAGCACTTGAACGCGCCCGAAGCGCGCATGTACCTGTCGCGCCAGCTGTATGAAGAAGCGCTGCACGTGCAGTTCTACCTGACCCTGCTGGACAACTACCTGCCGGATCCGGACGAGCGCGTCAAAGCCTTCGCCGCGGTGGAAAACATCGACTCGATCAAGAAGAAGGCCGATTTCTGCTTCAAGTGGATCGATTCGATCCAGGACCTGAAGCGCATCGAGACCCGCGAAGAGCGCCGTCAGTTCCTGCTCAACCAGATCTGCTTCGCTGCGTGCATCGAAGGCCTGTTCTTCTTCGCTGCCTTCGCCTACGTGTACTACTTCCGTTCGCGCGGCCTGCTCAACGGCCTGGCCTCGGGCACCAACTGGGTGTTCCGCGACGAAAGCGCGCACATGGAATTCGCCTTCGAGTGCGTGGACGTGATCCGCGAGGAAGAACCGGATCTGTTCGACGACAAGATGAAGCAGGATGTCTACGACATGCTGGCCGAAGCCATCGAGTGCGAAGTGCAGTTCGCCGAGGACGTGCTGTCCGGTGGCGTGGCAGGCATTTCCACCCGTGACATGCGCCAGTACCTGCAGCACTGCGCCGACAACCATTTCCATCGCCTGGGCATGGAGCGCAAGTACAACGTGCGCAACCCGCTGAGCTTCATGGAACTGCAGGACGTGCAGGAACTGACCAACTTCTTCGAACGCCGCGCCTCGGCCTACCAGGTGGGCGTGAAGGGCGAAGTCGCCTTCGACATGAACTTCTGATCGAACCGGTCAGGTCTGCCGCAACGAGAAACCCCGGCCAACGCCGGGGTTTTTCGTTTCCACGGTAGCGCCGGGCCATGCCCGGCGAGCGCGCAGCGCGGAAGGTTTTCAGGGTGCCGTGCGCATTCCGCCGGGCATGGCCCCCTACCGCCGCCCATCCACCGCCATGCGCACGGCCAGTCCGGCCAGCACCGTGCCCATGAACCACCGCTGCACCGCCTGCCAGGTGGGGCGGGCGGCGAGGAAGCCGGCGATGCTGCCGGCCATTATCGCGATCACCGCGTTCACGCTCACGCTGACCAGCAGCTGGGTGGAGCCCAGCACCAGCGACTGCATCAGCACGCCGCCTTCGCTGTCCGGGTGCAGGAACTGCGGCAGCAGGGACAGGTACATCACCGCGACCTTGGGGTTCAGTACGTTGGTCAGGAAGCCCATCGCAAAAAGCTTGCGCGGGCCGTCCACCGGCAGGTCGCGCACCGCGAACGGCGACCGCCCGCCCGGCTTCAATGCCTGCCAGGCCAGGTACAGCAGGTACAGCGCGCCGCCAATGCGCAGCGCGTCGTAGGCGAACGGCACGGTCATCAGCAGCGCGGTGATGCCCAACGCCGCGCACAGCATGTAGAACACGAAGCCCAGCGCGACCCCACCCAGCGAGATCAGCCCGGCCACGCGGCCCTGGCAGATCGAGCGCGAGATCACGTAGATCATGTTCGGCCCGGGTGTCAGCACCATGGCCAGCGAGACAAGGGCGAAGGCCAGCAGGTCGGACGTGGCGGGCATGGCGGGTTCACGCAGTGGGGGTGTCGAAGTGTAGCGCCGCCTGCACGCCACCTGCCTTAAAATCCGTCTTACCCAACACCCGAACCGCCCCGATGACCCCCATCCCCGAGACCGTGCCGCCGACCGAAGTGCGCATGGCCGAAATCGTCTTCCCCAACCACACCAATCATATGGGCACCCTGTTCGGTGGCCAGGCGCTGGCATGGATGGACAAGGCCGCCTTCCTGGCCGCCGCCCGCTACTCGCGCCGCACCGTGGTGACCGCGCGCAGCGACCAGGTCGATTTCAAGCTGCCGATCCGCATCGGCCAGATGGTGGAGACCATCGGCCGCATCGTCGAAGTCGGCCGCAGCTCGATGAAGGTCGAGGTGGAGCTGATCGCCGAGGACCTGCACAGCGGCGAGCGCAAGCTGTGCACCCGCGGCCACTTCGTGATGATCGCCCTGGGCGACGATGGCCACCCGGTGACCGTGCCGCAGCTGCCCGGTGCGCCGGCCGCCTGAGCCCACGCTTGCGGGGGCGCCCGCGCGCCCCCATCTGGCTGTCATGACCCCGCCGCTCACCGACTTCATCGACCGCGCCCAACGGCTGTTCGTGCTGACCGGCGCCGGCTGCAGCACCGCCTCGGGCATTCCCGATTACCGCGATGCCGATGGCCAGTGGAAGCGCACGCCGCCGGTGACCTACCAGGCCTTCATGGGCGAGGCCGCCACCCGCCAGCGTTACTGGGCGCGCAGCCTGCTGGGCTGGCCGCGCTTCGGCCAGGCCCGGCCCAACGGCACGCACCAGGCGCTGGCCGCACTGGAGGGCAGCGGCAAGCTGCAGGTACTGCTGACCCAGAACGTGGATGGCCTGCACCAGCGTGCCGGCAGCCGCAACGTGATCGACCTGCACGGTCGCCTGGACCTGGTGCGCTGCATGGGCTGCGAACGTCGCAGCGAGCGTGAGGACTTCCAGCAGCAGCTGCTGGACGCCAACCCCGGCTGGGAGTCGCTGGAGGCGGGTATCGCGCCCGACGGCGACGCCGACCTGGAAACCGACTTCTCGGCGTTCGCGGTGCCGGACTGCCCGCACTGCGGCGGCCTGCTGAAGCCGGACGTGGTGTTCTTCGGCGAGAACGTGCCACGTGAGCGCGTGGATGCGGTGCATGGGCACCTGCAGCAGGCGGATGCGGTGCTGGTGGTGGGCTCCTCGCTGATGGTCTATTCCGGCTTCCGCTTCGTGCAGGCCGCAGCCAAGGCTGGCCTGCCGGTGGCCGCGCTGAACCGTGGCCGCACCCGTGCCGACGACCTGCTGCAGTTCAAGGACGAGCGCGATTGCGCCGAGGCGCTGGCCGGCTGGGTGCGCTGACACATCGGCTGCGCCTTGCCCACGAAACAGCGATCTACCCACACGGTTGATCTATCGGCCGTACAGCGGTGCAATACGCACCCCCTTTGATGCACCCCCCACTGCCGTGAGCCAGCTGTTTTCGCCGATCTCCTTCGGCCCCCTGACCCTGTCCAACCGCATCGTCGTCGCGCCGATGTGCCAGTACTCCGCCGAAGACGGCCGCGCCAGTGACTGGCACGCCATGCATCTGGGCACCCTGGCGCAGTCCGGTGCGGGCCTGTTGATCCTGGAGGCCACTGCGGTCGAAGCGCGCGGCCGCATCAGCTGGGCCGATCTGGGCCTGTGGGATGACGGCACCGAAGCGGCCTTGGCGCAGGTGCTGGCCAGCGTGCGCCGCTGGTCGCCGATGCCATTGGGTGTGCAGCTGGCCCATGCCGGCCGCAAGGCCTCTACGGCGCGCCCGTGGGATGGCGGTGGCCAGCTGCCGGCCGATGATGTCCGCGGCTGGGCCACGGTCGCACCGTCGCCGCTGCCGTTCCATGCCACCGATCCGGCGCCGCAGGAACTGGACGAGGCCGGCATCGCCGAGATCGTTGCCGCCTTCGCCGCCAGCGCGGTGCGCGCCGAGCGGCTGGGCTTCGAGCTGATCGAGATTCACGCCGCACATGGCTACCTGTTGCACCAGTTCCTGTCGCCGCTGAGCAACCGCCGCACCGATGGCTACGGCGGCTCGCTGCCGAACCGCCTGCGGATGCTGGTGGAAGTATTCGACGCTGTGCGTGCCGCGGTGTCGGACAAGGTCGCCGTGGGCGTGCGCATCTCCGCCAGCGACTGGGTCGAGGGTGGCTGGGACATCGTGCAGAGCGAGGCGCTGGCACAGGTGCTTGACGCACGTGGCTGCAATTTCCTGCACGTTTCCAGTGGCGGCCTGCACGAGCGCCAGAAGATCAGCGTCGGCCCCGGCTACCAGGTGCCGTTCGCGGCGGCGATCAAGGCCAAGAAGGTGCGGATGCCGGTGATCGCGGTGGGCATGATCACCGAGCCGGAGCAGGCCGAATCGATCCTGCGCCACAACCAGGCCGATGCCATCGCGCTGGCCCGCGGCATCCTGTACGACCCGCGCTGGCCGTGGCACGCCGCTGCGGCACTGGGCGACAGCGTTGTGCCGGCACCGCAGTACCTGCGCTGCGAACCGCGCGATGCGCGCGGCGTGTTCAGTCCGCGCTGAGCACTACACCTGCCAGGCCGGCGGCAGGCCGGCCTGCAGGTGCTCGAACAGCGCGCGGATCTTGGCGGTGAAATCGCGGCGGTCGCTGACGCAGAAGTAGACGTCCATCGGTTCCGGTTGCCAGTCGCTGCCGCAACCGAACACCGCCTGCAGGCGCCCGTCGCGCAGGTACGGTTCGGCCACGAACGCCGCCAGCCGGGTGACACCGGCACCGGCAGCGGCCAGTTCGGCCAGCGCATCGATGTCATCGCAGACCATGCTCGGCGGCAGTGCCGCGTCCACGCGTTGCCCCTCTTTCAGCAGGCCCCAGCGCAGTGGCCGGCCGTCGGTGGGGAAGCGGTGCAGCAGGCCGCGATGGGCGGCCAGCTGCGCCGGTTCCAGTGGCGTGCCGTGTGCCTGCAGGTACGCCGGCGATGCGCAGAATACGAACGGAATGCGTGCCAAGGGCCGCGCCACCAGCCCGTCCTCCAGCTGCGCGCCGATGCGGAGGCTGGCATCCACCGCTTCCGGCCCGTGCTGCACGGCGCGATCGGTCAGGCGCAGCTCCAGCTGCAGCTGCGGGTAGCGCTGCTGCAGCGACGGCAGCAGCGGTGCCAGCACGTGCCGGCCGAACGCGCTGCTGCTGGCGATGCGCAGGGGCCCGGCCGGTTCCACGTCGCCGGTGACCATGGCCTGCGCGCGTGCCAGATCCGCTTCGATATGCCGCACCTGTGCCAGATACACCGTGCCGGCCTCGCTCAGCGCCAGCTGGCGCGTGCTGCGGTTCAGCAGACGCACGCCCAGGTGGGCTTCCAGACGGTTGATGTTCTGGCCCACGGCGGTGGCGCTGATGCCAAGGGTGCGTGCCGCAGCGGCAATGCTGCCGGTCTCTGCGGTGCGGGTGAAGCTGCGGATGAGCTGCAACAGGTTCATGACCGACCAGCTTGCCATGCGGAAGGCCAAGTATCGCTTGGGTCTGTACCAAGCAGTCGGTTGCATCGGTGACCATCGTCCACCACGCCGCAGTGCTGCCCTACACTCGGGCGATGCGCCCCGATTCCATCCTCACCCTCTCCTGCCCCGACCGCACCGGCATCGTCTATCGCGTGTCGGGCCTGTTGTTCGACCACGGCTGCAACATCCTCGACGCCCAGCAGTTCGGCGATGAGGAGAGCGGTCGCTTCTTCCTGCGCGTGCACTTCGACCGCGATGCGGGCCTGCCGCTGGACACCGTGCACACCGCGATGGCCGCACTGGCAGCGGACTTCGGCATGGACTGGCAGCTGCATGACGGGCGCCGCCGGCCACGCCTGCTGGTACTGGTCAGCAAGCAGGGCCATTGCCTGAACGACCTGCTGTTCCGTGCACACAGCGGCCAGCTGAAGGTGGATATCGCCGCGGTGGCATCCAACCATGCGGATTTCGCCGCCTTGGCGGCGTCCTACCAGGTGCCGTTCCACCACCTGCCGGTGAACGCGGACACGCGTGCGGCGCAGGAACAACAGATCATCGACCTGGTCGAACGCGAGCGCATCGATCTGGTGGTGCTGGCGCGCTACATGCAGATTCTTTCGCCCACGCTGTGCCGTGCGCTGGCGGGCAGGGCAATCAACATCCACCACAGCTTCCTGCCCAGCTTCAAGGGCGCACAGCCGTACCACCAGGCGCACGCACGCGGGGTCAAGATCATCGGCGCCACCGCGCACTACGTCACCGAGGACCTGGACGAAGGTCCGATCATCGAGCAGGACGTGGCCCGCGTGGACCACGCGATGACTCCCCGCGAACTGGTGCGGCTGGGCAGCGATACCGAATCGCAGGTGCTGGCGCGGGCGGTACGCCGCCACGTGGAGCACCGAATCCTGCTCAACGGGCACCGCACGGTGGTGTTCAGGTAGCGCTGGTGGTTCCCGGGATGGCACACGGCAATTGCCCGCGATGCGCCCGCTGTTGCTCCAATGGTCTGGGGCAGGTAGAGCGCACGCCATCAATGTGTTCCATCAGCCCTTTGGGAATGGATGACCACATCGGATCCAGCACGAAATCGACGCCTTCACGTCGGGCGAGCTTCGCGGCCGGCACGAAGTCAGCATCACCCGCCATCAGAATGATCTGGCGGACCTGACGCTTGAGAGCGAGTGACGAAATGTCGATGCCGATGCGCATATCCACGCCTTTCTGCCGCACATTCGGTTGCAGCTCGTCGGCCTGAAGATCGCCGAACGTTCGCTTTCCCTTGAGCAGGTCGTCGAAGGTTCGTGACCCGGTCGTCCACGAACTGAAGTCGGTGAGATGGCCAAGACGCAGGGCGACCTTCCGCTTCTGCTTCAGTGCCTCGTGCAGGCTGGTTCTGAACAGCGCTTCGTCGGATCGCGAATAGTCGATGCACAGACCGGAAATCGGGTTGTGCATCTTCTTGCGCAACGGCGGGCAGTCGTAGAAGAAGATGCGATAGAGGTCCCGTCGCTCGCCACTTGCATGCTTCAGATGGGCGATGGCCCATCGGTGGGCGACCTCGGCGGCGCGTTGGGCGTTGTAAGCGTTGTGGGGCTCGATGCGGCGAAAGCGCTTGATGAAGTAGCCGCCATCAATGAGAACTGCCGTCGGCATACCTTTGCCCTCTTGGCGTCATCCAATGAAAAGCCCTCGGTTCGGCCGTCCCGCGATCTGTTGGGGGGCGTACTTGGAGGGCTGGATGGCTTCGATTCTGCAGGTTGCGAATCAGGCACACAAGCGGCAGAGGCGACATGCTGCTTACAGGATCGCAATCCTCGCCTTCGCCAGGGCCTCGCGCACCATGCCGTCGTTGGCATCGGTCACCGGGCGGGTCAGCTCCCACAGAAATTTCACCCGGAAGCCGGACTTCACCGCGTCCTGCGCGCTCCACAGCACGCAGTAATCGCGTGCCAACCCGCACACGTGCACCTCGCGGATGCCACGCTCGTGCAGCCAGCCGGCCAGTCCGGTCGCTGGGCGCGTGCCGTCGGGACCGTGGTTTTCGCGGAAGGCGCTGTACGAATCCACCTGTTGGCGGGTGCCCTTGCGCAGGATCAGGTCGGCCACGGTCCAGTCCACGCCCGGGTGCAGTGCGGCGCCCGCGCTGCCCTGCACGCAGTGGTCCGGCCACAGGGTCTGCGGCTGTGCGTGCAGCAGGATCGCTTCGAACGGCAGATGCCCCGGATGCTGGCTGGCAAACGAGGCATGGTCGGCCGGGTGCCAGTCCTGGGTCGCCACCACGGTGCGGTAGCGGCGCTCGGCCAGCAGTGCCGCGATCGGCGCCACCAGCGCATCGCCCTGTTCGCAGGCGAGGGCGCCACCGGGCATGAAGTCCGGCTGCAGGTCGATCACCAGCAGGGCGACGTCAGCGGGCAGGGCGGTCATGGCAGGTCCGGCACAACGGAAGAGGGGCGACCAGCGTGGCCGCCCCTCGCGCGCACGTCAATCGCCGCTGGCGGCGTCGTTGTCCTGCCCGTAATACAGCAGGCCGATCTTGATGCGCTCGCGGCCGTTCTCACGACGGTGGCGGTTGGCATCGCGCAGCGAATACACGCAGCCACAGTATTCCTGCTGGTAGAACTGCTCGCGTTTGCTGATCTCGACCATGCGGCTGGCACCACCACCCTTGCGCCAGTTGTAGTCCCAGTACTGCAGGCCTTCGTAATGCGAGGCGGCGCGCACGCCACAGTCGTTGATCTGCGCCATGTTCTTCCAGCGCGAGATGCCCAGCGAGGAGCTGATGGTGTCGTAGCCGTGTTCGTGTGCGTACAGCGCGGTGCGCTCGAAACGCATGTCGAAGCACATCGTGCAGCGGATGCCGCGCTCGGGTTCATTCTCCATGCCACGCGCACGGCTGAACCAGTTGTCGGTGTCGTAGTCGCAGTCGATGAAGGGAATGTTGTGCTGCTCGGCGAAGCGGATGTTCTCCTGCTTGCGCAGCTCGTACTCCTTCACCGGGTGGATGTTGGGGTTGTAGAAGAAGATCGCGTAGTCGATCCCGGAGGCGGTGATCGCCTCCATCACTTCGCCCGAGCATGGCGCGCAGCACGAGTGCAGCAGCAGGCGCTGGCCGTTGTCGGGAAGGGTCAGGGTGGGGCGTTGGAGCTCGGTCATCGTCGGGTGCATCTGGGCGTGGGCAGCAGCGGGTCTGGCCGGAAACCGTGAACAGGACGCGCGCGACCACGCCACCTGCACGCAGGACGACGATGGCCCCGGCAACCTCCCCGCGGAGATTCCAGGTCGAGTCAGGGGACGGTCGAGTCCCCCGGCCGGGGCCGGTATTCGGGCTGATGGACACGGGCCGCAGCCCACCTACTACCTGCCGCTTCCCAGGCGCGAGCCCAGTGCTGTTGGCAGGATTCGTTTCCATTCACCGCTGCGGGGCAGCTCCGGAATGGGCGCGCGAGGCGCCTTCACCGGATTCCCGTTTAAATCCCTGCCACCATCCAGCCATGGCAGGGATACCTTCGGCGCGCCCACGGTGGACGCGTTGGCGGCGCCGGTCAAGGCCCAGGGGGCGGATCCCGTTGCCCGCAAAGGGCTCTGACCCCGAGCGGGATCCCCGCCATGCGTGGATGGGTCCTCAACGCTGGGCAGCGGCCCGGGCGCGGATGTCATCCAGCCGCTGGTCATGCAGCAGGCGGCCGTTCTCCCACACGGTCACCATCGCGTCCTCGAAGCCGACCGGAAGGGTGTCATCGCCATCGGCCGGCAGCGGCAGCGTGTGCAGGCTGCCGTCGTCCAAGCGGCGCAGCAGGCGCATACGGCCGCGCTTGCTGGTCTTGCCGGCATCGGTGACCGGATCCTTGTAGACGTCGATCCAGTCACCGTCCACCCGCGCTGCCGAGCACTTCAGTGCGAACTTCTGCGTATCGCGGTCCAGCCGCTGCAGCAGCGCGCCGCCCATGCCGAAGGCCACGTTGTCAGCCGAGTAGCCATCATCGGTGGTGCGCTGCAGGATCGCGCGGATCGTGTCCGGGTTGATGCCATCGCCCTGGATGACACGGACGTGGTTGAGCACCTTGTAGCCCTTGCCGTTGATCGTGTGACCGAACGCGGCATCCAGCCGCAGCAGGCTCTCGGCGACCACCTCGACCGGATCGCCCGAATCGGGGCGGATGACCAGGGTGGCGCCGGAAGCGATCACTTCTTCGCGCAGGGTGGTACCCCAGTGTTCGCTGATGGCACGGTAGATGTCATAGCTGTCCGACACCACCGCTACGATCGCACCGGGAGTGCCGAACTGGCGCAGCATGTTGCGGTACGCATCCACTTCGCGCTCGCGGCCCCAGCTGGTGATGGTGCTGTGCTCGGCGGCCGGAATCGAATAGCCCGCCATCGGCGCGTGGTAATGCGCACGTGCAAGGCACAGCGCCGACACCGTATCGGTGCCAAGGAAGTTGACCAGGTGCGCAGCACCGCCCAGTGCGGCGGATTCCAGGCTGGAGACGCCGCGTGCGCCGAAGTCGTGCAGCTTGAACGGCAGCTGCCCCTGCGGGTCATCGCTGGTCTGCTGCAGGAACGCGGCGATGGTCTGCCGCGCATGCCAGCTGATGGTCGCCACGGTGACCGGGTACCACACGCGCAGCAGCAGGGTTTCCAGGTAGGACGGCACCCAGAAGGCGGCGGGGTCGGTCGACTCGATGGTCATCAGCGCCTGCTGCGTGGGCACCACGCTGCCTTCGGGTACGGCGCGGATGCGTACCGGCAGATGGCCGCCGAGACGGTCGACGATATCGCGCCAGCCGGCTTCGTTGAACGGTTCGCCATGCGCGGCGAACAGCGCTGCGGCGTCGTCGATGTCGGCGTGGGTGACGGGCCGTGCCAGGGCATCCTTGAGGATCGCCTGCAGGCCGAAGAACACCGTGCGATCGTGCAGGCCGCCGCGTGATTCCACGTAGAAGAACGTGGCGTCGGTACCCGGCGGGTACTGCAGCCAGTGGCTGGCCTTGTAGCTGTCGGTGTTGAGGAGAAGGTTATCGAGGTAATGCATGACGGAAGCTCCTTCGCGTCGAGTGGCACCGGCGGTCTGTCCGCCGGTGGGGAAAACGGGTTCTGCAGGGTTCAGTGCGATCAGCCCCGGCCCAGGAAGTACTCCAGGATGTGCAGGTGGTCTTCAAACAGCTGCGGGCCCATGTCCAGCGCCTCGCTGACCGGAATCCAGCGCGCCTTGTCGGCGTCGTCGCCACCGCGCACCGCCGGCAGTTCGCCAGCGGGGAATTCGAAGTGGAAGGCATGGGTGATGGTGCGGCCGCGCTGGCTGCGCTCGGGGTGGTCGAACACCTGCTGGCCCTTCAGCGAGCCTTTCAGCACCGGCAGTGGAATCTTCAGCCGGGTTTCCTCGCGCAGTTCGCGCAGGCAGCTGTCGAGCAGGCTCTGTTCCTGGCCGACGAAGCCGCCGGGCAGCGCCCACAGGCCCTTGCCCGGTGCCGAACGACGGCGGACCAGCAGTACGTGGCCCGAGTGCACGACCACCGCATCGGTGGTGACGAAGGTCGGCGCGTATGGCGCATCCTTCCAGGCGGCCTTGTACTGCTCGATGAAACGGTACTCGGCCACCAGCTGCGCGTAGGCCGGTGAGCTTCTGCGGAACGCCTCGAGCATGTCGTACACCGGTGCCGGTACATTGCCGCGCAGCATCAGCAGTGCACCGTGGAAGTCCACGTCGCCGGCTTCGAACAGGTAACGACGCAGCTCGGTGGCCGACAAGGTAGCAGTGTGCTGCACGTCGACCAGCGGCCATTGCGGGAATTCCCGCAGGTAGTAGCTGGAAGCATCCTTGTCCATGCCGATCAGGCCGACCTTCGCATCGGATGCGGCGCCATCGTTGCGCAGGGCTTCGGCCACATGGCGCTGCACGCTGGCGATCCACTGGGCTTCGTTGTACAGGTGATCACGCAGTGGCTGGATCAGCAGGCGATCGGCGTTGCCATCGAGGGCAGCCTGGATCATCACGGCGCGTTCGGCCACGGTCCAGGGATTGCGCAGGCTGCGGGGGGTATCGGCAGAGCCGACCAGGAAGATCAGCTTGCGGGCCCTGCTCAGGGCAAGGCGGGCAACGGCGGCATGGCCGTTGTGGAAGGGCTCGAAACGCCCGATGAAGACGAGATAGTCGAATTCCATGAGAATCCCTCATGTCGTTGTGGCAGCGAAGGGTCTGTCCCTTGGCTTGCTGCAGATGCTACGCCTTCGGTGCCGCCGGTCAAGTATCCGCCAGTGGTGTCAGACAGCTGCCAGCACGGCATGGCGGCTGCCTGCCGGCGACGTGCCTGCACAACTGCGGCGGTGGTCTCAGGCAGTGAGAGGGCGCCACGTCATACTGCATTCCTGGCGTTGGACGGGAATCTTTCACACGTTCCCGTGCCCGACGTCCAGGCGCTATGGCAATGACAGGCAGGTCTCACCGGTCCAGGGATGGCAATACGCGCTGCGGCGCGCCGTTGGCAAGCGGGGGAAGGGTAGTGGCAGACAAGTACTGCGATCTGGTCATGAAAGGCGGCATCACCAGCGGCATCGTGTATCCCAACGCGGTGCTCGCACTGGCCCGCGAATACCGTTTCAAGAGCATCGGTGGTACCTCGGCCGGTGCGATCGCCGCTGCCGTGGCCGCCGCTGCGGCATACGGCGACCGCCGCCAGCAACTGGGCGAACACCTGCCGGGCGATGCGGGATATGGCGGCCTGTCGGCGGTGTCGGCACAGCTGTCGCGGCGTGCATTCATCTACAGCCTGTTCCAGCCGGCCGCTGGCGCGCGCGCTGCGTATCGGCTGCTGGTGGTGCTGACCGGCAACGCCGGCTGGCCGCGCAAGCTGCTGTGCCTGGCTATCGCGGTGTTCCAGATCGCGCCGCTGGAAGTGCTGGTGTCGCTGGCACTGCTGCTCGGCCTGGGCTGGTGGGGCGGTGGCTGGAGCGGCGTGGCGGCAACCCTGCTGCCGTCGCTGTTGTGTGCCTATGGTGCAGGTGTAGCCGGGGCGGCGCTGCGCGTGGCACGGGTGGCGCGACGCAACCTGCTGGGGCTGTGCAGTGGACTGAGCCGGGACGCAGGCACGCCGGCGCTGACCGAGTGGCTGCATGAAAGCCTGCAGCAGTTGTCAGGCAAACCGATGGATGCACCGCTGACCTTCGCCGATCTGCACGACGCGCCGCGTTATGCGGGCGAGCCGGACAGCCCGCATGCGATCACGCTGCAGATGATCACCACCTGCGTGTCGCACAATGAACCGCGTACCTTGCCGCTGGGCGGCGCGCAGTTCTGGTTCCTGCGCGAGGAATTCGAGCAGCTGTTCCCGGCCAGCGTGGTGCAGTGGATGGTCGACCGCGCCGGCCCACCGCGTGAAGTTGAAGGCCGCAACTACTACCATCTGCCGCAGGGCGCGTCGCTGCCGGTACTGGTGGCCACGCGCATGAGCCTCAGCTTCCCGCTGCTGATCAGCGCGGTGCCGCTGCATGAGCCCTCGCGTCGCGAGCGTCGCTGCGAGCCGACATCGACGGCTGGAGGCGAGGCCGGGCACAACGTGGCCGACAGCATGGAAGGCCTGACCAGTGCAGGCCAGGCCTGCGGTCCGGTGATCACCGCGTTCCGGGTGTGCTGGTTCTCCGATGGCGGCATCAGCAGCAACTTCCCGATCCACCTGTTCGATGCGGCGCTGCCGCGCTGGCCGACCTTCGCCATCAACCTGGTTTACCCGCAACGCCCCGAGCCGGTGGTGCGCGAGAGCGACAGCCGCCAGGCGCTGGAACGCTCGGTGTTCCTGCCCACGGAGAACCGCCATGGATGGCAGCGGCATTACCAGTCCATTGCCACGCCGTTGGCGGCCGGCGAACTGGGCCGTTTCCTGTTTGCGGTGGTGGCCACCATGCAGAACTGGCGCGACCTGCTGCAGGCGCGTGCGCCCGGTTATCGCGATCGCATCGTGCATGTGAGCCTGCAGGGCGACGAGGGCGGCATGAACCTGGACATGCCGCAGGAGGTGCTGACCCGCATCGCCGACAAGGGCAGCCTGGCCGGCGCACGCTTCTGTTCGTTCTCGTTCGAGAACCATTACTGGATCCGTTGGCGCAACCTGGCCTCGGCCTACCAGCGCTACACGCTGGAGATTTCGCGCACCGACGATCCGGCGCAGCAGGTGCTGGCCTATCGCGCGGCCTATGCGATGGTGGCCACCGGCACGCCGCCACCGCCGTCCTACAAGCTGGGCTCGGAAGACAAGCGGCTGGCATCGCAGCAGCTGTGGGGGTTGATGGTGGAGCAGGGCCGCAGTTGGGATGATCTTGGCCCCGACCTCACCGACGGCTCGCCACGGCCGTTGCCGCAGATGAAGGTGACGCCGATCTATTGATCGCTGTCCGGTAGCG
>NZ_JBHZOP010000033.1:0-39516 GCF_042787595.1 Stenotrophomonas sp. YIM B13575
TCGGATCCCTGCGCAACGCGGAGGGCTCTGACCCCGGAACCCTGGAAAAGCGATGGGGTCAGAGCCCTTCGCGGAGCGCAGGGATCCGACCCCGCAAAAAAGAACGGCGCCCCGAGGGGCGCCGTTCTGCTTCCATCCACCGCCAGGAGAGAGATGGCGGTGGCGGGAACGCGGTTGCAGGCTTAGAAGCGCTGCTGGTACTTCATGTACATGAAACGACCGATGTCGAAGCCACCGTAGTAGGTGAAGCTGCTGTTCGGCTGGCTGTACATGATCGGACCCTGGTGGTCGAACACGTTGTTCAGGCCCAGCGACACGGTGCCATCCCACGGCAGGCTGTAACGCACCTGCAGGTCGTGGAAGGTGTTGGAACCCACCTTGCGGCTCGGCTGTGCGTCGGTATACGGCGAGACGAAGTCGGCCATGTTGCAGTCCGGGCCACCGCCCAGATCGTACGAGCAGGCTTCCTTCATGCCCGAGTAGTAACGGGCGGTCCAGCCGATGCCCAGGTTGCCGTACTGCCAATCCAGGTTGAAGGTCGAACGCACGCGGAAGTCGCCGGCCCAGCCCACGCGCTGTTCCACCGGCGTGGTGGCGGCGCTGTCGTTGCGCTGCTCCAGGTAGTCGGTGTAGGTGGTGTTCCAGTTGATGGCGAACTTGCCGTACGCGGTTTCCGGCAGGCGGTAACGCACACCGATGTCATAGCCGGCGGTTTCGCGGTAGCCGGCGTTGACCAGCGAGCGATCCAGCGCCGAGACCTGGCCACGGGTGGCCGCAGCGGTGGAACGGGTGAAGCGGCCGCATGCCGAATCCACACCCTGCACGTAGCACTGGTTGAGGATGTCGGTAGCCGACTCGCCGACGATGGCGTTGTCGATGCGGATCTTCCACCAGTCCAGGCTGACATCCAGTCCCTGCACGAATTCCGGGCTGTAGACCAGGCCGACGGTCCAGGTCTTGGCGGTTTCCGGCTTCAGTTCCGGGTTGGAACCGGAGTTGAAATCGGAGGTGGCCTGCTGGCCCGGGCGGTTGGCAAGGTTGCCGTCCGAACCGGTCTGCTGACGGAAGTTGGCGGGCACGTTCAGCGCCTGGCAACGTGCCGCCACGGTCGGGCTGCTGGCGGCGATGCCGAACTTCGTATCGCACGGATCGGTGAACGAATCGCGGCTGGACACTGCGCCGCCGTAGAGATCGTCGACGGTCGGTGCACGGAAGCCGGTGCCGTAGGTGGCGCGCACCAGCAGGCTGTCGATCGGCTTCCACTTCAGGCCGAACTTGCTGTTGGTGGTCGAACCGAAGGTGTTGTAGTCGGTGTAGCGACCGGCCAGGTCCAGCGACAGCTCGCGGGCGAACGCCATGTCGGCCAGCAGCGGCACCTGCATTTCCAGGTAGACCTCGTTGAGCGAGTAATCGCCACGGGTCGGCTGGCCGGTGGTACCGGCGATCTGGCCCTTCTGCACCATCAGGTCCGGGGTGTAGCTGGCTTCTTCGCTGCGGTGCTCGAAGCCCATCGCGCCCATGATGTCACCGGCCGGCAGGGTGAACAGCGAGCCGGAGATGTTGGCGCTGGCGACCTTGGTGGTGCTGCGCATCTTGTCGACGAAGCGGGTGAACAAGTAGTCCTGCACATCCTGGTTGCCCAGCGAGCCCGGGCCGGTGTAGCCCATCGGCGCAGCCGGATTCCACGGCACGCAGCCGGCGATCACCGCACCCGGCGTACCGCAGCGGGCAACGTCGCCGTCCATGAAGGACGGGCCGACGGCCAGGTTGACGTGCGGCTGGTACATGCTGCCGGTGCCGACGCGCTCGCCTTCATTGCGGTTGTACATGTAGCTGACGTTCCAGTCCCAGTAACGCGAACCGGTTTCGAAGCTGCCTTCCAGGCCGAGGCTGGCACGCTTGGTTTCCAGCGTGTTCTCGGTACCGCGCGGCAGCTCTTCGGTGCGGTGCGAGAACAGCACGTCCTGGCCCCACTTGTTGAAGGTGCTGTCCTTGGACAGCGCAGCGCGGGTACCGTTGCGCGACTGCGCAGCCGAGACCGAGTACGGGTAGCCGGCCAGGTGCTTGGTCGACTCGCGCTTGCTGTACAGCGCGTCGGCGACGATGCGCAGGTTGTCGGTGATCGAGAAGCCGCCGTTGGCGAACACCGAGGTGCGCTCCAGGCCGCTCAGCAGGCTCATGTTGGTCTTGGCGTTGGCGCCGTCGGCCGGGTTCGGCGTGTGGAAGTTGCCAGCGCTGCTCGGGTCGCCGCCCGGGCCAACGGTCAGCGGCTTGCCACCGACGGTGACGGTGCCCCACTGGGTGGTCGGGCTCAGCGCGTCGACGTCGTCGGCGTGGCGCGGGCCGCCCGGGTAGCGGCTGAACTCGCGCGCATCGCCGAGGATTTCGTCTTCCTTGGTGCGCTCGGCACCAACGCTGAACCAGCCGCGGTCGAAGGTCTTGCCGAAGGTGGCGCTGTAGGAGCGCTTCTGGCCGTCGCCTTCACCGTACTGGCCGACATAGACGCTGGCTTCGCCACCATCGAAGTTCTTGCGGGTGATGATGTTGACCACACCGGCGATGGCGTCCGAGCCGTACAGCGCCGAAGCGCCGTCGGTCAGCACTTCCACGCGCTCGACGATGGCGGACGGAATCGAAGCCAGGTCGGAGTAACCGCCGGCGCTGACGCCCATGCGGCGGCCGCCGATCAGCACCAGGCTGCGTTCCGGGCCGAGGTTGCGCAGGCTGACATACATGCCGCCGAAATCGCGCGAGGAGCTCAGCGAGGACGAACGGCTCAGGCTCGGTGCGCCGGCTGCAGTGACGTCCTGCAGGATGTCGGCAACGTTGACGTAGCCCTTCTTCTCGATGTCGGCGCGGTTGAGTGCCACCACCGGCTGCGCGGTCTCGACACTGGCCTGGCGGATGCGCGAGCCGGTGATCTCGATGCGGTCGAGGTTGGTGGGGGTATCGCCGGCTTCCTGTGCGAAGGCGGGCGTGGTGCAGCTGGCGGCCAGCGCGATGACGATCGCGTTGCGCAGCGGGGTGGTCTTCAGGGACATCCGTGAAATCTCGTGTTTCAGAAAAAACATGCGTCCGTTCTATGGACGCGTGGGGTGCTGCAAACCAACGTGGGGGCCGGATTCTAGAGTGTTTTCATCGGTAACTGTTTGTCCGCGCGCGCTGTAACGCCGCGAAAATGAATCGCAACCAACAATCCACAGGTGCACTGTGCGCAACGTCACGCGCGTTGTGTGTGCGATGGGCAGAGGCATCGATAGCGGCACGAAACCGGCACGCTTGAGTGGTTGCAACAACGCATCGCAGTACGCACGTCGCTATCAGTTGTGGTACTCAGTCCCGCATGAAATGCTCTTCGCGTTGTCGTCGAGAGAAGGAGATGAAGGGATGAAAGGATGATCCACCTCGAAGAGGCACGCCGCCGAGTGGAGGCTGCACTTGCCACCGACGATGAGCCGGTTGTCATCACACAGGAGCATGAAGTCGTCGAAGGCTGGCTGTTCTGTTTCCAATCGCTGCGCTACCTGCAATCGGGCGAGATATCGGATGCGTTGGCCGGCAATGGACCGATCTTCGTCGACAGGCATACGGGCGAGCAGCACGCGCTGGGCACGGCATATGCACCGGAGGAAGCCCTGCGCCAGCATCTGGCCTCGCGTGCCTCGCCATCTGAAACCACGTCGGTGGACTTCTGAGTTCGGCAACGAAAAAGGGACGGAGCCTTCGCTCCGTCCCCTGCGCAACGCTCATTCCATCAATGCGTGGTGCTCAGGTCTCGCGCAGTGCCGTGGTTATCGGCAATCGTGCCGCGCGCAGCGCCGGGAACAATCCACCCACCAGGCCGATGCCCAGCGCCCACTTCAGCCCGCTCCACAGCAGTTCCGGCGATACATGGAACTTGAACACCACCGCGCTGAAGTTGCTGCCGATGGTGGACACGCTGTAGCCGTTGAACAACAACCACGCCACCGCACACCCCAGCAGGCCACCCAGCAGCGCCAACAGCATGGTTTCCAGCATCACCGCAGTCACCACCGGCAGGCCGCGGAAGCCGATCGCACGCATGGTGGCGATCTCGCGCGCGCGCGTGGCCACGGCGGCATACATGGTGTTGAGCGCGCCGAACACCGCACCCACTGCCATGATGGTGCCGATCACCTTGCCGAGGATGTCGATCAGCTTGGTCAGCCCGCCACCCTGCTTGCTGTAGTAGACGCGGGTAGTTTCCACGTCCAGCTTCAGGCGCGGATCGGCGGCGACGGCGGCCTTGAACTGCTCGAAGCCGGCCTTGCCGTCGGTGCGCACGCTGATCGACTGCCAGGCACTGCGCTGGTAGGTGGTGGCCAGCGTATCGGCGTCGGTCCACAGTTCCGAATCATGCGCATCGCCGGTGGCGAACACACCCACGACCGTCCAGGTCTGGTTGCCCAGGGTGAGCGTCTTGCCAACGTCCATGTCGCGGAACTGGCTTTTGGCACCCTGGCCGACCACGATCTCGCGCAGGCCGGCGGCGAACCGGCGGCCTTCGACGATCTTGACCTTGTCATGCACCGCCCACGCCTGCGGGCCGACGCCGCGGAACTGCGCGTTGACGTCGGTGCCATCGGCCTTGGACACCAGGTTGACCACCTGCGAGAGCTCCGGCGACAGCAGCGGCCGCCCCTGCGCATCGCGGGTGATGCCGGGCAGGGTGGACAGCGTGGGCACCTGTTCGCGGGTGATGACCGAGTTGGTCTCGGCCTGCGAACCGCCGCGCAGCACGATCGCGGTGGTGTCATCGCCGGTGTTGTTGAGCGTTGCCTGGAAGCCTTCGCCCATCGCCAGCATCGCCACCAGCACGCCGACGACGCCGGCGATGCCGACCACGATCACCGAGGACGCGCCCCAGCGCTGCGGCAGGCTGGCAATACCGATACGGGTGGCGGCCAGCGCCAGCCGTCCACTGCGGGTGAGCGCCAGCCACAGCCCCACCAGCACCGCGATGGCCAGCACGCCGATCCACGGCAGGCCGATCCACACCGCCAGGCCGACGGCCAGCAACAGCACGGTCACCGCGTTTCCCAGCCACTTCTTGAGCTTGTTCATGTCGGTGTCCTCTTCAGCGGCCGGCGAGCGCGTCGACGATCTTCAGGCGCTTGGCACGCAGTGCGGGCAGCAGCCCGACCACGATGCCGATCACCACGATCAGGACGATGCCCACCAGCCAGGTCGGCGTCGGTACGTGCGGCGGCAGCATGCCCATGCTCTTCGGGCTGATGGCCGGCAGGATCAACGCCGCCAGGCCCATGCCGAGCAGTCCACCGAGGCCGATCAGCAGCACCGATTCGACCATCACCAGGGTCAGCACGGTGCTGTCCTTGAAGCCCAGCGTCTTCAGCGTCGCCAGTTCCGGAATACGCTCGCGCACCGCCTGCGCCATGGTGTTGCCGGTCAACAGCAGCAGGGTGAAGAACACCGCGCCCATGATCGAGGTGACGATCATGCCGATGTCGGCGAACTGCTTGACGAACGCCTGCTGGAACGCCGACTCGGTCTGGGTCTTGGTTTCGTGGTCGGAGTTGGCCGAGATCGCATCGATGGCCTGCGCCACCCGCGACGACTGATCCGGATTGTCCAGCGTCACCGTGTACCAGCTCACCTGGTTCTTGATGTAGTCGTTGGATTCATCGAAGTACTTCCAGTTCATCATCAACTGGCGTTCTTCGTTGGCCGCCAGCGCGCGATCCTTCGAGCGGTAGATGCCCTTCAGTTCCAGCGGCCAGTCGTTGCTGCCGCCACGCGGGAAGATGGTGGCCTGCAGCGGGATGGTGTCGCCGACCTTCCAGCCGAACTGCTTGGCCAGCGTCTCGCCGACGATCGCACCGGTGCGGGTCTGCTGCCAGTCCTGCAGCTGCGCCGGGTCGATCTGCAGCTCGCGGTAGACATCGAAGTAGTTGGGCGCCACGGAGAAGTTGGGGAAGAAGTTCTTCGGGTCCTGGTAGATGCCACCGAACCACATGCCGTAGGTGACATCGCGCACGCCACTGACCTGGCGGATCTGCGCTTCCAGGCGGATCGGCAGCGACTGGGTGATCGACAGGCGCGAGGCTGTCACCAGCCGGTTGGCACCTTCCACACTGCCACCGGACGAGAACGCCACGCGGACCGAGTCGAGCATGCCGAACAGCAGGAACGCGGCCACCACCGACAACAGGGTCAACAGGGTGCGGGTGCGGCTGCGGAACAGCTGCGCCCATACCAACGAGAAGTATTTCATCGCTGCGGCCTCCGTCAGTGGGCCAGCGGGGCGTCGGCCAGCTCGCCCTTGTCCAGGTGCACCGTGTGGGTGGCGTACTCGGCGGCCTTCGGGTCATGGGTGACCATGATGATGGTCTTGCCGTGTTCGCGGTTGAGCTGCTGCAGCAGGCCCAGGATCTCTTCGGCGGACTGGCGGTCGAGATCGCCGGTCGGTTCGTCGCAGATCAGGAAGGTCGGGTCGGAGACGATCGCGCGGGCGATCGCCACGCGCTGCTGCTGGCCACCGGACAGTTCGTTGGGGCGATGGCTGCGGCGGTCGGCCAGGCCGACCAGGGTCAGCGCGATCTCCGCGTTGCGCTTGCGCTGCGCCGCGCTGAGGTGGGTCAGCAGCAATGGCAGTTCCACGTTCTTCTGCGCGGTCAGCATCGGCATCAGGTTGTAGAACTGGAACACGAAGCCGACGTGATGGCTGCGCCACGTCGACAGCTGGCCGCCGCTCATCTGGTCGATGCGCTCGCCTTCGATGCTGATCTCGCCGCCAGTAGGGTTGTCCAGGCCGCCGATCAGGTTGAGCAGGGTGGTCTTGCCGGAACCGGACGGGCCCATCAGCGCGACGAAATCGCCGCTGGCGATATCCAGGTCGATGCCGTGCAGCACCTGCACTTTCTCGGGGCCACGCTGGTAGGTCTTGGTGATGTTGCGCAGTGAAACCAGGGTCGACATGGGTGGTTCTCCACGGAAGGCGGGAAACGGGGAAGCGCACCGGCGGAGGCCGCAGGCGTGCGTCGAGCGGTGCTGCCGGCGGCGCCCGTGGGCGCCAGGCCGTTACTGCGCTTGTTTCTGTTGCACCTTGGCGCCATCGCGCAGGGTGTCCGGCGGGTTGACCACCACCGACTCACCCGCCCTCACGCCCTGGAGGATCTGGCGGTCCTTGCCCATCGCCTGGCCGGCTTCGACCGAGCGCTGCTGCACGCGGTTCTGGTCACCCAGCACGAAAGCCACCGAGACGCCCTCGCGCTGGACCACGGCACCGCCCGGTACGCGAACGCCTTGTGGCTTGCTGGCCGCCTGCGGCTGCGCCTGTTCCAGGAAGCTGACCCGCACGCCCATCTCCGGCACGATGCGCGGGTCTTTCACTTTCAGCGCCACCCGCACCTTCACCGTGGCCTTGCCGCGATCAGCGGTGGGAATGATGGCAATCACCTCGGCCGGGATCTTCCAGTCCGGATAGGCGTTGAGCGTGGCTTCCACCGGCATCTTCGGCTGCACGCGGCCAATGAAGGCTTCGCCGACCTCGACTTCGATCTCCAGCGATTCCATGTCGACGATGGTGCCGATGCCGGTACGGGTGAAGCCGCCGCCGGCCGAAAGCGGCGAGACGATTTCACCGGGCTGCGCGGCCTTGGCGGTGACCACACCGGAGAACGGCGCGCGCACGATGTTGTTGTCCACGCCGAGGTCGGCGATGGACAGCTGGTCGTTGGCCACCTTGACGTTGCGCCGTGCGGTTTCCAGCTGCGCACGCAGGCTGTCACGCTGGGCCACGGCCTGGTCGTACTGCGAACGCGAGACCAGTTGCTGGCCGACCAGTGCCTGCAGGCGGCTGGCCTCGGCGGCGGCCTGCTTCTGCTGGGCTTCCAGGCCGACCACCTGGCTGCGTGCGGCCTGCAGCTGCGAGGCATACAGGCTGCGCTGAGCGTCGGCATCGATCGGGTCCAGGGTGGCCATGACCTGCCCCTGTTCCACCCGCATGCCTTCTTCGATCATCACCTCGCGCACCTTGCCGGTGATCTTGGCCGACACCGTGGCCATGCGCCGGGCGACGACGTAGCCGCTGGCATCGAGCACCGAACTGCTGGCGCTGCCCTGCTGGATGGCCACGGCCGGCGCGGTGTCCACTTCCACGGTGGGCGCGCGGCCGAACAGGGCGAATGCACCGCCGGCCAGCAACACGATGATCACGACCACGGCGACCCACAGCCAGCGGCGGCCACCACTGCCACCACTGGAGGCAGGCGGCGGCGACTTGCGGTCGATACGGAGTTCCTTCAACAGCTCGGCAGAAGCGTTCATTCGTTCCATCACAGGCGTTCGGGCGGGTTTGACCGGAAGGGCAGGCAGCGGCGGTTCCGGCGGTGGAGCGTGCGGCACAGCATGAAGGCAGGTGCATCGGCGATGGCAGTGACAGCTGTCATCCGATGTCATTGACGGCGGCAACTGCGAAATGTGACCACGGCGGCACAGGATGGCAACGTCCCCGCTACCGGTACTGCCCATGGATCCGATCGCTTCGTCGCTGGCCCGCCTGCAGCAGGTGCAGGTGCGTTACCGCGACCATACCGCCCTGCACGGCATCGACCTGCAGGTCCGCGCTGGCCAGGTACTGGCCCTGCTGGGCCGCAACGGTGCCGGCAAGAGTACCGCGATCAGCGTGCTGTTGGGCCTGCGCCGCGCCGACGGCGGCCAGGTCGAGCTGCTGGGCGGCGATCCGCAGCAACGCGATCATCGGCTCGGCCTCGGCGTGATGCTGCAGAGCACCAGCCTGCCGCCGATGCTGCAGGTGGATGAACTGGTGGCGCAGGCCAGCGCCTGCTATCCGGATCCATTGCCGCTGGGCGACGTACTGCAGCGTGTGGGCCTGCAGGGCCTTGCCCGGCGTCGCTATGGCCAGCTGTCCGGCGGGCAGCAGCGCTGCGTGCAGTTCGCCATCGCCATCTGCGGCCGCCCACGCGTGCTGTTCCTCGATGAGCCCACCACCGGCCTGGACATCCAAGCGCGGCAGGCGATGTGGCAGGCGATCCGGCAACTGGTGGCCGAAGGCTGCGGCGTGCTGCTGACCACCCACTACCTGGAAGAAGCCGAGGCGCTGGCGCAACGGGTGGTGGTGCTGGAGCAGGGCAGGGTAGTGGCCGATGCGCCGCTGTCCGAACTGCGCCTGGCCGACCGCCCGCGACGCATCCGCTGCCGCAGCACGCTGGCCGCCGATGAAGTGCAGCACTGGCCCGGCGTCCAGCAGGTGCAGCGCGACGGAGAACATCTGCAGGTGCTGGCCAGCCCGGCCGAGCCGGTGGTGGCCCGCCTGCTGGCCGCCGATGCGCAGCTGCGAGAACTGGAAGTACAGGGCGCGGCACTGGCCGACGCCTTCCTCGACCTGACCCGGGAGGCCGCATGAACACCTTGACCCGTCCCACCGCCGCCGGTGCCGCGCCCTCGGTCTGGCGTGCCCTGCGTCCGTATCGCGCCGAACTGCTGGCCGAGCTGCGTCGCGCCTGGCGCTCGCCGTCGTTCGTGCTGCCCTCGTTGTTGTTCCCGGTGCTGTTCTACCTGTTGTTCGGCGTACTGCTGGGCCGTGGCCACGCGCCGGTCTATCTGCTGGCGACTTATTGCGTGTTCGGCGCGATGGCGCCCTCGCTGTTTGGCTTCGGCGTGCAGCTGGCGCTGGACCGCGAAGGCGGCCTGCTGACCCTCAAGCGCGCGCTGCCGCTGCCTGCCGCAGCGCCGCTGCTGGCGCGGTTGGCAATGGCCCTGCTGTTCGCGGTGCTGATCGCCGCGATGCTGATGGCGGTGGCGTGCCTCTTCGGCGGCGTGCAGCTGCAGCCGGTGCAGGTACTGCAGCTGCTGGCCGTGGCGGCGTTTGCGGCATTGCCGCTGGGATCGATCGGCCTGCTGATCGGCAGCCATGTCGGCGCCAGCGCGGCACCGGCCATCGTCAACCTGGTCTACCTGCCGCTGGCCCTGCTGTCCGGGCTGTGGCTGCCGTTGTCGGCATTGCCGACGGTGTTTTCGACGCTGGCGCCGCTGTGGCCGACCTGGCACCTGGCGCAGCTGGCCCTGCCCATTCTTGACCAGCCGGCACGTGGCGGTACCGTTGGCCATCTGCTGGTGTTGCTGGGTGCGAGTGCGGTCGCACTGCTGCTGGCGCGTCGTCGCCTGCGCCGGGTCGGCTGAACTGGCATGATCGGCAGCGATCGTCCCCGCCTGGAATCTTCCGTGCCACCGAGCTGGCTTGCGTCCCTGCTGCGCCCCGCACCGGATTCGGCAGTGGCCGAACTGCTGCGGCGAGGCAAGTCGCCCTGGAGTGGCGCGATCCATCTGCTGTGGTCGGTCTGGATCTTCCTCACCCCGGTGCTCGGCAATGGCTTCACGCTGCGCTGGTTGTTGCTGACGCTGGCCAGCTATCCGTTGTTCCTGCTGTTCTATGCCAAGGTGATGCTGGCGCCACGGCACCACGCCTGGCGCTACGCGCTGGGCATGATTGCGATGGCCCTGGTACTGCTGCCGTGGTATCCGTCGGGACTGAGCTACTTCGTGTTCGGCTGCGTGATGATCCGCATGAGCAGCCGCGGCGGCTGGTGGGTGTACCTGTTGCAGCTCACTGGCCTGAATCTGCTGTTCTGCAGCACCGCGCTCTACTTCGGTTATCCGTGGCAGGCCATGGTGTGGATGCCGGCGGTGTCGTTCATTGTCGGCCTGGTGGTGAACGTGGAGGCCTTGAGCCATCAGCGCGACGTTGCCCTGCAGCTGTCCCAGGATGAGGTGCGGCGCCTGGCGACCACCGCCGAGCGCGAGCGCATCGGCCGTGATCTGCATGACCTGCTGGGGCATACGCTGTCATTGATCACGCTGAAGCTGGAACTGGCGCGCAAGCTGTACGACCGCGATGACGCGCGTGCCCGGCAGGAAATCGGCGAGGCCGAGGACATCGCGCGCGAGGCGCTGGCACAGGTACGCAGTGCGGTCACCGGCATCCGCGCCAGCGACCTGGCCGGCGAACTGGCCTCGGCTCGCCTGCTGCTGGAATGCCAACAGGTACACCTGCAGTACATGCCGCCGCCGCCGATGCCAGTGGAGGTAGAGCGTGGGCTGGCACTGGTGCTGCGCGAGGCGGCGACCAACATCGTGCGCCACGCGCAGGCGACCCGGGTGCAGGTGGATTTCGTGCTTGAGGACCGACAGTTGGCAATGCAGATACGCGATGACGGCCGTGGCGGCGTGCAGGCCGAGGGCAATGGACTGTGTGGCATGCGTGAGCGGGCAGCGGCGCTGGGTGGCCAGTTGACGCTGCAGTCGCCACGCGGGGAGGGCACGCTGCTGACCGTGCGCGTGCCCCTGGTGGCCGCGACTACGCCGCTGTCGCCGCCATCGCTGGCACAGGGAGGCGCGGCATGATCCGCATCCTGCTGGCCGAGGATCAGGCGATGGTGCGCGGCGCATTGTCGGCGTTGCTGGGCCTGGAGCCGGATATCGAGGTACTGGGCAGTGCTGCCGACGGCGAAGCCGCCTGGCGCATGCTGCAGCAGCTGCAGCCGGACATCCTGGTCACCGACATTGAAATGCCCGGGCTGAGCGGGCTGGAGCTGGCCCAGCGCATCGCCCGCCATGAACTGCCGATCAAGGTGGTGATCGTGACCACCTTCGCCCGCGCCGGTTTCCTGCGCCGTGCGCTGGAAGCGGGCGTGCTGGGTTATCTATTAAAGGATGCACCGGCAGAGAACCTGGCCGAGGCGCTGCGCAAGGTGAAGCAGGGGATCCGCGCGATCGACCCGCAGCTGGCCTTGGATGCCTGGTCGCAGGCCGACCCGTTGACCGACCGCGAGCGCCGCGTGCTGCGCCTGGCGGGCGAGGGCCGCACCGCCAGCGAGATCGCCGAGCAGCTGGGGCTGTCGCACGGCACAGTGCGCAATTACCTGTCCGAATGCATCGGCAAGCTGGGCGTGGCCAACCGGATCGAGGCGTACCGGCTGGCGCGGCAGAAGGGGTGGTTGTAGTAGCGTGCGCCGACGCACCGGTAGCGCCGGGCCATGCCCGGCGGGTCATTTCCGCGACCGCGGAGGGGTGTCACTTTCTTGCTCGTGCAAGAAAGTAACCAAAGAACACGCCGCCAGGTCGCGAGCCGGTGCTGCGCACCGGTGCCCTGCGCTTCTCGGTGAATCAGGGGACGGCGCCGAACTCGCTGCGCTCAGACATCGGCGCCTCTACGCCCCTGATTCCCCTGCGATGCTCGGCTCGCTAGAAGGCGGACCCAACGTCAAACGCCAGACCTGCACCCAGTAGATCCACGCCATGCGTGGATGCTGTCGCTGTTGCCCTCCCGTCCGCCTTGAGCGAGCCGAGCACCGCAGGTCCGGCGAGGGCGCAGAGGCGCGGGTGTCTGAGCGCAGCGAGTTCCCGCGCCGTCCCTCGACGGGCCGAGGAGCGCAGGGCACCGGCGTGCGAAGCACGTCGGCTCGCGACCTGGCGGCGTGTTTCTTTGGTTACTTTCTTTGCACGAGCAAAGAAAGTGACACCCCCCGCAGTCGCGGAAACGATCCGCCGGGAACTCCCGGCGAACCCTTTCAATCCTTCCCGCGTGCCATCGCCTGGAACACGGCATCGCGGCGCACCCACAGGTGGAACAACGCCGCACCCACATGCATCAGCACCGTGGCGAACAACACATAGGCCAGCAGGCTGTGCGCATTGCGCAGCGCGGCGTACAGCGCCGGGGTGTGCGGCACGATCGGTGGCAGGTGCAGGCTACCGCCCAGCACGATCGGGTAGCCGCCGGCCGACAGCATCGCCCAGCCGATCAGCGGCATCGCCAGCATCAACGCGTACAGCATCCAGTGCGAGGCCTTCGCCGCCAGCACCTGCCACGCCGGAAGATCCGCCGGCAGCGGCGGTGGGCGATGGCGCAGGCGGTTGTACAGGCGCAGCACCACCAGCAGCAGGATGGCGATGCCCAGCGGCCGGTGCAGGTCGATCAGCAGGGGGCGCAGGTGCAGCGAGGCGACCATGGTCACGCCGATGAAAAGCATCGCGATGATCATCAACGCCATGGACCAGTGCAGCACCCGGGCGAGCAGGTTGAAGTGGCCGTTGCCGGTGTTCATTGCGCAGCCTCCTTCGGTTGCTCGACGTTGCCGCTGGCGCGCTCGCGTTCGCGGCGGTTGAACGACTGCGAATACACCGCAGAGCGCGCCGCCAGGATCGGGTCATCACTGCCGCGCACGCCGCTGGGCACGATCAGCGGATCGAAGTTGAGCTGGCCGCAGGCGCCTTCTTCCTGCGACTGCATGCGGTCGAGGCTGAGCACACCGGCCACCACCTGTTCGCGCGATTCCGGCCACGGCACCGAGGGATCATCGATGGCATCACCGGGCGCGGCCAGGCTGACCACCAGGTTCCAGCGCACCGGGCCGCTGGCCAGGCGCTGCTGCAGTTCCTGGCTGAGGAAATCGACGTTGGCCTGCTTGCGTGCGTCCGCATCCATCTCCACCAGCGGCGCCTGCGGCTGCCAGCGCCAGCGCACCGCACGTTTCTGGCCCTGCGCGTTGGTGAACCAGAAGCTGTTGACGCTGTTGAAGGTGGTGTTGGCCCAGCTGCTGGTCCACGGTGCGCTCTTGGCCCACTGCTGGAACGCCTGCGCGCTGGGGTATTTCGTCAGCACGGCGGCCATCTTCTGCGGGTCGGGCTTGCCGGTGGCCGGGTCCGGAATCTGCGCTCGGGTCTGCTCGTAGAAGGCTTCGGCGTCGGGCACGGCGAAGAACGGGAAGCTGTTCATCGCCATCCGCCATTCCTGCCCGTCATCGCCGACCAGCTGCACGGCGATGCTGCGTACCCGTGCGGTGTTGTCGGCGCCGTAGGGGTCACCGCCGCCGATCGACAGCCGGCCCATCACCGGTACCTTAGCCTGCGAGAACACCCGTGCACTGGACAGTGTGGGCGCCTGCGCGCTGGGTTCGAACCAACCGCTCACACACACACCCTTGCTGTGTGCGCGGCGGAAGCCGGGATGCGCAGGGCCGGTGGCCTCGATGGTGTCGGTGAAGCGCTGTGCGGTCAGCCGGTCGCGGCCGATCCAGCCGGCCAACCAGGCGAAAGCGAGGGCGACGACGCCCAGGATCAGCGCGATCAGCGCGATCCAGGGCAGCGGTGAATGCCTGCGTGGTGACTGCGGCCCTTGGCCGGCACGGGTGTAGCGGAAGAGCGACATGGTCGGAGTCCTGCCTTCACGGACGTGTGGGTGGGCGACCACCACATCCTCGCAGAACCCGGCCGGGGCCGAAATTCAATTTTTCGTCAGATTTGCCGGGTGATGCAGTGCCGACCCTGGTCGGCACCCACCGTCATAGCGGATCGGCATCCGCACCGGCATTGGTAGCGCCGGGCCATGCCCGGCGGTTGCATCAGGCGTAACGCGCTTTCAGCATCGCCCAGGCCGAACGCAGGGCGAGGGCTTCGCCACCGGCCGGGCGGCCCGGGCGCTCGCCGTCGTTCCAGGCGTACACGTCCAGATGTGCCCAGCGCTGGCCATCTTCCAGGAAGCGTTCCAGGTACAGCGCGGCGGTCACCGAGCCGGCCATGCGCGAACCGGCGTTGGCCAGGTCGGCGATGCCGCTGCTCAGGTAACGCAGGTAGGGGCGCCACAGCGGCATGCGCCAGACCGGGTCGCGGGTGGCGTCGCCAGCCTGCAGCCACTGCTGGGCGAGCGTGTCATCGTTGCTGAACAGCGCCGGCAGATCCGGGCCCAGCGCGATGCGCGCCGCGCCGGTCAGGGTGGCGAAGTCCAGCACCAGGTCCGGCTTCTGCTCACCGGCGAAGGTCAGCGCGTCGCACAGGATCACCCGGCCTTCGGCGTCGGTGTTGTCGATCTCCACGCTCAGGCCCTTGCGGGTGGCGATCACTTCGCCCGGACGGAACGCATCCGGGCCGATCGCGTTTTCCACCGCCGGTACCAGCAGGGTCAGGCGCACCGGCAACTGCTGGGCCATCACCAGCCCGGCCAGTGCCAGCGCGTGGGCGGCGCCGCCCATGTCCTTCTTCATGTTGCGCATGCCATCAGCCGGCTTGATGTCCAGGCCGCCGGTATCGAAGCACACGCCCTTGCCGACCAGCGCCAGCGCCGGGTCCGTCTCCTTGCCCCAGCGCAGCACGATCAGCCGCGGCGCGCGGTGCGAGGCACGGCCCACGGCATGGATGGCCGGGAAGTTCTGCTTCAGCAGCTCATCGCCGGTGATTGCTTCCACCTGCGCGCCATGCGCTTCAGCCAGTGCACGCGCGGCGTCTTCCAGTTGCTGCGGGCCCATGTCTTCGGTGGGGGTGTTGACCCAGTCACGCACGCGCAGGCTGGCGGCGATCAGGTCGGCCACCTCGCCGGTCGGTGCGGCAACCAGCTGGGCCGGCGTACGGTTGCGCTTGCGGTAGCGGTCGAAGCGGTAGCTGCCCAGGCCCCAGCCCAGCTGCAGCAGCGCCTGTTCGGCAGCCGGCAGTTCGCTGGCCAGCTGCCACACGCTGCCTTCCGGCAGGGCATGCGGTGCATGGGCGTAGCTGTAGGCATCGGCACGATCGCCGACACCGATCACCGCGCCCGCCAGGCCATCGGCGCCGGGCAACAGGGCAACCGAATGCGCGCCGGCAGTGAAGCCCTGCGACTTCAACCACGCCTGGGTCGCGGCGGACTGGCTGTTCTTCCACGCCTCGAACTGGCTGCGGTCCAGCACGTGCAACGGCAGCGCGGCGGTGGTGTCGGCGGTAAAACCAGTGATCTCGCTCATGCGTCAGGTACTCCGGGATGCGTCAGCGTCGGCGGCGTCGAGGTTGGCATCGAGCCAATCGGCCAGGCCGGTGAGGGTGTCGAACTGCAGGTCAGGCTGCAGCTGCGGATGGTTCCAGGTGGCCGCTTCGCGGTTGATCCAGCAGCCGCGCAGGCCGGCAGCCATCGCGCCGGCCACATCCATCTCGACGTGGTCGCCCACGTGCAGCACCTGCGCCGGGGCGACGCCCAGGCAATCGCAGGCGGCGTGGAAAATGCTCGCTTCGGGCTTGGCCGCGCCATGCTCGCGCGCGCCCAGCTGGAAGCTGAAGTGATGGGCCAGGCCGATCCGTTCCAGGTCGGCGTTGCCGTTGCTCAACGCGGCCACCGGCACCCGCGCGGCGATCCGCGCCAGAGCATCCAGCGCATCGGGGTAGCACTCCACCTGGTTGCGCGCGGCATAGAACACTTCATACGCCGGTTCCAGAAGGTCCAGGCTGGCGCCACTGTTTTCCAGCGCCTCCTGGATCGTCAGCCGGCGCAGCGCGCTCAGGTCGAAATGCAGGTGGGGGTTGTCGCGGAACGAGCGCTCGCGCAGTTCGCGCATGGCCGCCACCGGATACATCGCGGCGGTGGCGGGGCTGTGTTCACGCATCCAGTCGAACAGGACCTGGTCGATGCGGGCGCCGATCGGAGCGAACGGCCACAGCGTATCGTCGAGGTCGAGGGTGATGGCAAGGACAGGGAATTTCACCCCGCCATTCTACGCCTGCCCGCGCGCGCTTTCATGCGCGCGACGGGCAGGGGGGCACTGCAGGGTGCGTCAGCGCAGGTCGTAGGAGCAGCTGATGGTGGTCTGGCCGTCGAACCGCCGCACATCCAGGTTGTGCCGGCCTACTTCCCGCGTGTAGCTGCCCGCCACCGGGTCGGACAGCTTCGCCAGTGCCGCGATCTGTTCGACGCTGGCGGTGCTGAAGTACGCGGTGAAACTGTCGACACCATCCTCGCCGCTGTCGCCGTCGTACGCCTGCAGGCGGTTCACTGGCTGGCCCAGCACCATCAGCGGCGTGGTCAACAGGAACTCACCGCTGGATTCCCCATTTTCCGCCCGCAGCGGCGGCGGCGCCAGCAACTGGGCGATCGTTTCGAACTGCTTGGGGCTGAGGTGGCGCTGGCAGGTGACCGCTTCGACCAGCTGGGCACGCGCCTGCTCGATTGCCGGCGGCGTCGCGGCGAAAGCAGGGGTGGCAAGGCAGGCAAGGGCGAGGCAGCGTGTGGCGAACGAGGTCATCCGAACGGATCCATCCGAAAAAAGGGGGACTATTCTGCCAGTTCTGCCCTGGTTTCCGGCCCTGCCATCGGCGCGATCACGGCCCTGGCCCGCTCACTCCAGCAAGCGCGCCCAGCCCTGCATGCCCTCCAGTCGTGCCAGCACCAGCTTGATGCAGACCAGCAGTGGCACCGCCAGCAGCAGGCCGATCATGCCCCAGGCCCAGCCGAACACCATCAGCGCCAGGATCAGCACCAGCGGTGACAGTTTCATCTGCCGGCCAAGCACGATCGGCGTCACCAGCTGCCCTTCCAGGGTATGCAGGGTCAGGTAGGCGGCCGCAGGCAGCAGCGCCTGCAGCGGGTCGCGGAACTCGACGAAGCCCATCAGCAGCATCAACGCGACGCCGAGCAACGGGCCGACATACGGGGCGAAATTCAGCAGCGCCGCCACGGTGCCCCACAGCAGGGCCTCCTGCAGGCCGATGCCCAGCAGCATCAGCACACCGGCCAACAGCAGGCCGACCACGGTGTTGATCACGCTGATGGTCAATACGTAGCGCGATACCTCATGCTCGATCGAGCGCAGGATGTCGCTGGTGAAGCGCTGCTGCTGCCGGTTCGGGAACAGGGCGATCGCCGCACGCTGCAGGCTCTGGCCGTAGATCATGAAGAACAATGTCAGCAGCACGACGGCCAGCACCGAGGCGGCCAGCCGCGGCGCGCGGGTGAGCATGCGGTACGGATCGTCCAGCTGGGTGCGGATCACCTGCACCTTGCGGTTGCCGTCGCCACCGGCCACGCGCGCGAAATTTTCCGCCGCCTGGTTGGCCTGCTGCACCGGCTTGGTCAGGTCCTGCACCTGGCGCGCGACCTTGCGCAGCTGCTCCGGTGCTTCCTGTGCCCAGTCCATCGCCGGGCCGATCAGCTGCACCGCCAAGGCGCCGGTCACGCCCAGTCCGGCGCCCAGCACCAGCAGGGCGCCGAGCGCACGTGGAATCCACAGCTTCTGCAGCAGGCGCAGGATCGGGTTGCCGACCAGGGCGAAGAACATCGCCAGCAGCACCGGCAGGATGATGTCCTGTGCCGCCCACAGGGTGAACGCCACGGCCAGGGTCGCCAGTATGACCAGCGACATCGGGCCACGTGGGCGCGAGGCGGGAGGCAGCGGTGCGGGGGCGTCCGGCGCAGGCGACGACGGGGACAACAGGGACTCGCTCATCGACGTACCGACCGGGAAAAGAAGCCCATTATCGACCCGCCGCGATCAACGCGGCGGGTAAGAATCATCAACGTTCGGACATCTCGGTGGCCGCTTCGGCCGGACGCGGCCCACGCAGCTCGGTGTCCACCGTGGGCGCCGGCTGCGCTGCCGGCCGTGCAGCTGCGGGCGCCGGCTGCTCGGTGGCCTCATCCGCCTGGTCGGCGGCATCGTCTGCGGTTTCCGCCGCCTGCGCCGCCACCACGGTGGCAAACGCGGCCTGTGCGCTGGCGAACAGGCTGGAGACCGAACCCACCATCTGCAGCCAACGCGCACCGTTGACCTTGCCTGGAACCTCCAGCTTGCCGGCAATGAAACCGCCGGCCAGGCCGACCAGCACGATGCGCAGTGGCGACCAGCCCTGTCGCCAGACCTGGCTGAGCACGCCCCAGTTGTCCTGGGTCTCGCCGATGCGCACGGCCATCACCTGTTCGCAGCGCTTTACCCGCCGCTGCAGTGCACCGAACTTCATGGCTTGCCCTCCGGAATCTGCACGCCGGCATCGGGATCATCATCGGTGGGCTCATCGAACAGGCCCAACCGGGACAACTGGCGCCGGGTGGCGTGCATGCCGGTGTGGTGGAAGAAGTACGACACGCGCCAGATCGCATAGCCGGTGACGGCCAGGCTCAGCAACGAGGTGATCAGCAGTGCCTGCAGCCAGCTCAGGCCGAAGCTCTGCAGCAGGGCGATCAGGGTGGCGGCCAGCAACAACCAGGCCGAGGCGCCGAATACGATGGCGACGCCGGCCCAGGCCAACGCACGCCCGAACGCACTGCGTGCAAGCGCGAAGTCCGCCGACGCCAACCGGCGCAGCGAACGCAGCGAGTGCTTGGCCGAATCGGCGGTCGCCCGGCCGGCAGCGCCGACCTGGCGGATGCTCTCGTCCAACGGCGGCGTCGCCGCCGGATCCGGACGTTGCGTGGTGTCTTCGCTCACGCCGCAGCTTACTTGTCGCTGCCGCGGGCCAGCTTGGCGATGATCCAGCCGGTAGCGAAGGCCACGCCGAACGAGGCCAGCGGACGTTCGCGGATCAGTTCAGCGGCGCTGTCGATCAGGTCCTTGCCCTTGTCCATCAGTGCGTCGACCTGTTCCTTGGCGGCGGCACCACCGAACTCGGCGGCAGCCAGGCCCGACAGCGCGCTGTCGGACAGTTCAGCCTTGACGTTGGCCTTGCCGATGCGCAGTTCGTCGGTCGCGGCACCGGTAGCGCCCTTGATCGCACCGCCGGCAGCGCTGGCGGCCTGCTTCAGGTGGGAACCGGCTTCACCCAGGTGGTCCTTCAGGTTTTCGGTATTGGTGGGGCTCATCGAATCACTCCTGTTGCGATGGGGGAACGGGCGATCGGCTCAGCCGACCTGGACATACAGAGATAGCATCACGGGGGTATAGGGGGCGTTACGGCCAGGCGATCACCGCATCACCAACTGGCCCTGCTGTTGGCCATTGTTACGCAGCACGCGCAGCACCAGGGTCGGCGGGCGCTGCTGGAAATTGGCGCGCCAGCTGGCCAGGTCGGCGAATTCGCCAACCGTGGCATCGGTGATGATGTCGCCCTGCTGCAGGCCATTGGTCGCCGCGCGGCTGCCGCGCTTGACCTCGCTGACCAGCACGCCGCCTACGCCGGACTGGCGCAGCGATTCGGGCAGGTCGACGAAGCTGGCACCGGTCAGGCGCGGGTCCAGGCTCTCGCCGCTGACCACGCGCGCCTGTTCCTTCAGCGTGGCCTTGATCTGCAGCGGCTTGCCTTCGCGGCGAACGTCCAGGGTCAGCACGCTGCCCACCGCCGCCAGGCCTTCCACGTTGTGCAGTGCTTCGGCACTGTCCACCCGCTGGCCGTTGGCCGAGACCACCACGTCGCCCGGCTTCAGCCCTGCGGCGGCACCGGCCGAACCGGCCAGCACGCGGGTCACCAGTGCGCCACGGGTTTCGCCCAGGCCCAGGCCCTGCGCGATCTGCGCGCTCAGGTTCTGGCTTTCGATGCCCAGCGTGCCGCGCACCACCACGCCATGCTTGACCAGCTGGTCGACCACGCTGCGGGCCAGGTTCGACGGAATCGCCAGGCCCAGGCCGATGTTGCCGGCCATGCTGCCCTGCGGGTTGAAGCTGGCGGTGTTGATGCCCACCAGCTGGCCCTGCAGGTTGACCAGTGCGCCACCGGAATTGCCCGGGTTGATCGATGCATCGGTCTGGATGAAGTTCTGGTAGCCCAGCCCGCGGATGCCACTGCGGCCCACCGCCGAGACGATGCCCGAGGTGACCGTCTGGCTGAAACCGAACGGATTGCCGATGGCGACCACGAAGTCGCCGACCCGCAGCTGGTCGCTGTTGCCCAGCTTGATGTCGGTCAGGTTCTGCGCCGGAATGCGGATCAGCGCGATGTCGGTGTCGCGGTCCGAGCCGAGGAATTCGGCCTTGACCGTGCGCCCGTCGGCCAGTGTCACCTGCACGTCATCGGCGTTGTCGATGACGTGGTGGTTGGTCAGCACCAGGCCTTCGGTGGCATCGATGATGACACCCGAACCGAGCGATTCGTTGATCCGCTCCTGCGGAATGTCCGGGAACAGGCGGCGGAAGAACGGGTCGTTGAAGAACGGGTTGCGTACCCGCACCACCTGCTTGGTGTTGACGCTGACCACCGCCGGCATGGCTTTTTCCAGCATCGGCGCAAGCGATGGCACCGCCTGCCCGGCGACCGATGCCGGCAGCGCTGCGGTGGTGGGCAGTACCGCCGACAGCGGAGCGGCATCGGCACGGTTGTCCAGGTGCGCGTTGAGGCCAGTGGCAACGAAGCCGCCGAAGGCAGCAGCGATTGCGAGCGTAAGCAGGGTGGGAAGCGGTCGCATGGGAGTCGGTTCGCAGGCTGGGATGGGGGCCGTTGACGCATACGGTAGAACAAGCTGAATGAGTGTGTCGCGATCTGGATAAATGCCCCATGAAAATCCGACCCGTGCCGAGGGCGCCGGAAAGGTGGCGCGCGCGTCATACCGCTGTTCGCGACAGCCGCGCGCGAGCGCCGCAAGGCAGGCCGACAGCGGCATGACACACCGCGACACTTGCGCAGTTCCGCGCATCCTGACCTTGCAATGACGCTCATTGCTGCGCGGACGTGTTGCGGCGGCCAGTGCCTGTATCGGCATGCCGGCAGCAGGCAGGCGGCGCAGCACACTGCTTAAAAAAAGGGATTTCCTGACTGCGCGGCGCGTCAGCCGCCGTCATCGCTTACACCAGTTGCGTCGCACCGGATGCGATTGACCGGCCGTGCCCGTTCCACGATAGCCATTGTCGGTATAGCATCGCCCCGTTTTGACAATCCAGGCCCCTAGGAGGGCAACATGAGCAACGGTAATGGTGTGTCGGTCGTGACCGACGCCGTCGAGAACGTGAAAGAAACCGCCACCAACGTCGGCGAGACCATCGCCCACGCCGCCGAAGACGCAGTGAAGTCGGTCAAGAAGACCGTCAAGCGCGCCAGCAAGGCTGCCACCACCCGCGTCGCCAAGGCCAAGAAGGTCGTGGCCAAGGTCGAGAAGACCGTTGCCAAGAAGGCCGAGAAGGCCGCCAAGTCGGTCGGCAAGACCGTTGCCAACGCCAAGAAGAAGCTGGAAGCGGCCAAGAAGAACGCCAAGGCCGAAGCGGCTGCCCTGAAGAAGGAAGTGGCCAAGAAGAAGGCGGCTGCCGGCAAGACCGTGACCAAGAAGGCTGCTGCTGCCAAGAAGACCACCAAGGCTGCCGGCAAGAAGGTCGCCACCGTGAAGAAGGCCGCCACCAAGAAGGTTGCGACCGCCAAGAAGGCTGTTGCCAAGAAGACCGCTGCTGCCAAAAAGGTTGTCGGCAAGAAGGTCGCGACCGCCAAGAAGGCTGTCGCCAAGAAGACCGTCGCCGCCAAGAAGGTTGTCGGCAAGAAGGTCGCGACCGCCAAGAAGGCTGTGGCCAAGAAGACCGTCGCTGCCAAGAAGGTCGCCGGCAAGAAGACCGTCGCTGCCAAGAAGGTTGTCGGCAAGAAGACCGTCGCTGCCAAGAAGGTCGTCGGCAAGAAAACCGCCGCTGCCAAGAAAGTTGTCGGCAAGAAGACCGCTGCTGCCAAGAAGGTCGTCGGCAAGAAGACCGCCGTCGCCAAGAAGGTTGTCGGCAAGAAGGTCGCCGCTACCCGCAAGACCGTGGCCAAGAAGGCTGCACCGCTGAAGAAGGCCGTGGCCAAGAAGGCTCCGGCCAAGAAGGCCGTGCGCAAGGCTGCCAAGCGCAAGTAATCGCGCGTGGTTCGAAGGCCCTTCCGCTCATTGGGCGGGAGGGCCTTCTGCGTTTTCGGGGGCGCTCATCCGCGCTTGGCGTGGATCTGCGGCAGCAGGCTGGGGCAAGATGAAGCTCTTCCGCAGGAGCCCTGACCATGCGCGGTATCGATTTCAGTTCCTGGCAGGGCGTGCTGTCCACCCTGGCCGGGTTGGTCCTGATCACCCTGCTTGGCGTGGGTATCCGCCTGCTGGTGATGCAGACCCTGCAGCAGCGCCGCGAACGCGAGAACCGCCAGATCAACGAGCGGCTGCGTACCCTGATGGCGGCCTACAAGACGCTGGGGGGTTCCTTCACCGGTGAGCTGGGGGTCGACCCGGCCCATCTGCGCGACCTGCGCCAGCGCGCCCATGAAGAAGGCATCACCGAGCCGGGCTCGGATCGGGCCCGGCGCATCCGCGATGCGGTTGAAGCGGCGTTGTCGGACATCCTGCTGCTGGGCACCGACGAGCAGGTACGACTGGCTGCGCGCGCGGCCAGCGAACTGGCGCAGGGGCGGCCGGTGCACACACACGAACTGGTGATCTCGCTGCGCGACTTCGTCCGCGAGGCGCTGGACCTTGCGCCGGTGCCGGCCGACCTGGAGATCCCGCGCCAAGGGCCCACCCGCCCTGCGGGCAGCGGGGGCGGAAGTGGCAAGGGCCGCAACGAAGGCGAAGGCAAGGGAGGTCGCACCGGTGGCGTTGGCGGTGGCGGCGGCGGCATGGGCGCCGGAATGGGCGGGCTGGGTGTTGGCGCGGGTGCTGCGCTGGGTGCCGGCCATGCGGCCGGCGAGGATGAAGCGGGCACCCGCTGAGGACGCCCGCCGGGGTCAGCGCTTGAGTTCGAAGATCGGCTCGAATCCGCCGTAGATCATCCGCGCACCGTCGAACGGCATGGGATTCTTCGTCGGGTCCAACCGCGGGTCTTCCATCATCTTCTGCATGCCTGCATCGCGGGTGGCCTTGTCCGGCCACTCGATCCAGGAAAACACCACCGTTTCCTCCGCCGTGGCTTTCACCGCGCCAAAGAAGTCGGTGGTCTTGCCGTGCGGCACGTCATTGCCCCAGCACTCGACCACGCGCAGCGCGCCGTATTCGATGAAAACGGGATCACCTGCACGTGCATGGGCGAGGAACTTCTCCTTGTTGGCGGTCGGCACTGCCAGAACGAAACCATCGATGTAGCTCATCGCTTGCCTCCGGAATGGACCATGCCAGGTGCACGGCCTTCAATGAGTCGACGCTTCAGGGCGCGGAAAATCGACATCGATTGCTGCACCGTTGAATCGAAGCGCGTGCGCGTACCGCGCGCGTATGCCTGAGCCTTGCTGAATCAATGCAAAAAATTCAGCAATGCGAAGACCGCTGTTTTCAGGGAGCGTTGTGGCGAATAACGGAGAATTTACATTCCCGATGCGATGGCGCCCTGGCGCTGCTGCACACCATAAGAAAGTAAAGGTGTACCCCCATGAAGAATTCGCTGATTGCTCTGGCTCTGGCCGCTGCCCTGCCGTTCACCGCTTCGGCCGCCGAGAACCTGTCCTACAACTACGCTGAGGCTGATTACGCCAAGACCGACGTTGACGGCATCAAGGCTGATGGCTGGGGCGTGAAGGGTTCCTACGGCTTCCTGCCGAACTTCCACGCGTTCGGCGAATACAGCCGCCAGGAAGTCGACCACACCAACATCAAGGTTGACCAGTGGAAGGTCGGTGCCGGCTACAACGTCGAAATCGCTCCGTCGACCGACTTCGTTGCCCGCGTCGCCTACCAGAAGTTCGACCAGAAGCACGGCCTGGATTTCAACGGCTACAGCGCTGAAGCCGGTATCCGTACCGCGTTCGGCGCCCACGCTGAGGTCTACGGCCTGGTCGGTTACGAAGACTATTCGAAGAAGCACGGCGTCGACATCGACAGCCAGTGGTACGGCCGTCTGGGTGGTCAGGTCAAGCTGAACCAGAACTGGGGCCTGAACGGCGAGCTGAAGATGAACCGCCACGGCGACAAGGAATACACCGTCGGCCCGCGCTTCAGCTGGTAATTGCATCTACGGCGCGCCCGCGCGCTGTTCGTGCTGCAACAGGCCCGGCATTGCCGGGCCTGTTGCGTTGTGGGGAATCAGAACAGAGTCTGACTGCGATGCGGGCGTCATGTTGCATTGCAATGAATTGGATTCCGCCACAGCCAGTGGCGGCCTACGGTGGATATCCCGTGCTGCCGGATACACCGCGATGCCGCCCGTCCTCCCACCGCTGCTCCCCGATCGGCCGCGCCGCCTGGCACTGCTGGATCCGCATCCGGTGCTGCGGCTGGGGGTGGAGGTGTTGCTGCGCCAGCACAGCGGCGTGCACGTGCGCGGCAGCTACGCCAACGAACGTGACCTGTTGGAACTGCTGGAGAGCGAACCGGGCAGCGTTGACCTGCTGCTGATCGATGCGCTGCCGCTGGGCGATCTTGGCGACGGCCTGCAGCTGCTGCGCGGGTTGTCCCGGCGCTGGCCCAGCGTGCCGATACTGGTGCTGTCGGCACACTGCAATGCCAGCACCGTGGCCACGACGATGCAGGCCGGTGCACGCGGCTTCCTGTCCAAGGCGACCACGCCGGAAATGCTGCTGCGCGCGGTGGACGTGGTGGCCCGCGGGGGGCGTTTCGTGCCCCCGGATCTGCGCACGCAGCTGAATCGATCACGCTCGCGGCGCATGTCGGCGCCCAGCCTGACGCCACTGAGCCGGCGTGAACGCGAAGTGCTGGGGCTGCTGCTGCAAGGCTGCAGCACCGGTGAAGTGGCGCGGCGCTTCCAGCGCTCGGCCAGCACCATCAGCACGCAGAAGAAAGCGGCCTACCAGAAGCTGGGCATCCGCAGCGATGTCGAACTGTTCCGCATCCGCCACCTGCTGGAGTGTGGCTGACGGGCGCGCTTACTCGCCCTGGTACTGCTTTTCCTCGACCAGCGCCGACCCGGCGACACGGTTGATCTCGTTCTTCACCTGCACGCGTTCGCCGTTGGTGCCATACACGCCGCGCGCCAGCTGGATGAACGCCTCGTCGAACACCTGCGCCGCTTCCTTGTCGCGCAGCTGGTCCTGGATCTCCCACATGCGCTCGTTGATGGCCTTCAGCTGCGTCTTCAGCGCGGCCAGTGCCGGCTGTGCGGCAAGCTGCTGCTGCAGCAGCGGCAGCAGGCCATCAAGTTCGGTGCGCACGTTGGCCAGCTTGGTCGCATCGTCGATGCGCTCGGCCTTGATCTCGAGAATGGTGATCTTGTCGATCAGCTCGCCGATCGATACCGGGGTCAGGATGGCGTCCACGTGGTTGGTTCCTGGAAATAGGCCTGCATGATACCGCGCTCGTTGCGGCGCGGATTTACGCTGAATTTGCGCTGGCGCGGCGGCATCGCCATCGAACCGTTACGGCCATGCCGTCGACACTGCCGTCCCGGCGGACCGACCGCCTTCGACGAGGAAGTGAGTGCAGTGAAGAGCAAGGGGATGATCGTGGCCAGCGCGGCCGCACTGGCGGGGCTGCTGTGCGCCGGCAGCGTGCAGGCGCAGGTGCAGGTGAGTGGCACGGCGGCATTGACCAGCGACTATGTCTGGCGCGGCAGCTCGCAGAGCGACGGCGATCCGGCCGCGCAGGTGGGGGCAAAGGTGACGGTGGGTTCGGGCTGGTATGCCAGCGCATGGGGCTCGAATGTCTCGTTCACGCCGGACAATGGTGCACGCAGCGAGTTCGATCTCGTCGCCGGCTGGTCGGGCGCACTGTCGCCGGACTGGAGCCTGGATGCGAACCTCACCCGTTATGTCTATCCGGGTACCGGTCGCGCACTGGACTGGACCGAACTCAATGTCACCACCACCTGGAAGCAACGCGCCTGGCTGCAGGTTGCCCACTCCAACGATGCCCTGGCCGGTGGCCATCGCGGCACCTACGCGCAGCTGGGCGTGAGGGTGCCGCTGAACGAGCGCGTGCGCCTGGAAGCGGCGGTGGGGCAGTACTGGCTGGCCACCGCGCAGGGGCCGGACTACCTGCATGGCCAGCTCAGTGCCATCGCCACGTTGACGCCGGCTTGGGAACTGCGCGCCACCGTGCATGACACCGACAGCGCCGCCAAGCGGCTGTTCCCGGGTAATGCCGGTGGACGCTGGGAGCTGGCGCTGCAGGGCAGCTTCTAGTCGGCCGATGCTGCCTGGCGGGTGCGCCAGGCAGAGGGCAGCCACACCAGCAGGGCCAGTACCGCCACCGCGGTACCGGCCACGCACACACCGGTCCAGCCGAAGCGCTGGTAGACCTGCGCCGACAGCAGCGAGCCCAGCGAGCCGCCGATGAAGTAGCCGGTCATGTAACCGGCATTGAGGCGGTTGCGGGCCTCCGGCTGCAGCGCGTAGATCAGGTTCTGGTTGCTGACATGCAGCAGCTGCGCGGCCAGGTCCAGCACCACCACGCCGACCAGCAGCGCCAGCAGCGAGTGCGCCGACAGCCCCAGCGGCAGCCAGGACAGCAGCAACAGCACCAGCGCAATGGCCGTGGCCCGGCCGCTCTGGCCACGGTCGGACATGCGCCCGGCCAGACCCGCGGCCAGGGTACCGGCGGCACCGACCAGCCCGAACAGGCCGATGGTGGCGTCGCTGTAGGCATAGGGCGGCTGCGCCAGCAGGAAGGCCAACGGCGTCCAGAAGATCGCGAACATCGCAAAGCTGCATGCGCCGAGCAGTGTGCGCTGGCGCAGCACCGGTTCCTGCAGGAACAGCGTGCCGATCGAGCGCAGCAACGCGAAATAGCCCAGCCCGGCGGTGTGGTGGAAGCGCGGCAATCCACGCTGCAGGGCCAGTGCGGTCAGCACCAGCGTACCAGCGGCGATCGCATAGACCAGGCGCCAGTCGCCCAGGCTCGACAGCAGCCCGGCCACGGTGCGTGCCAGCAGGATGCCCAGCAGCAGTCCGCTCATCAGGGTGCCGACCACGCGGCCGCGATGCTCCGGTGCGGCCAGGGTGGCGGCGAACGGCACCAGTACCTGCGCCACCACCGAGAACAACCCGGTGATCGCGGTCCCGGCCAGCAGCCACGGCAACGACGGCGCGCACGCGCTGATCACCAGTCCGCTGGCCGACAACAACGTCATCACCACGATCAGCCGGCGGCGCTCGAACAGATCACCCAACGGCACCAGCAGGATGAGGCCGGCGGCGTAGCTCAACTGGGCAGCGGTGACCACCATGCCGACCTGGCCGAACGGCACGCCGAAGGCATCGGCGATGGTATGCAGCAATGGCTGCGCGTAGTAGTTGCTGGCTACCGCGACGCCGGTGGCGACCGCCATCAGCAGGATCTGCCAGCGCTGCAGGGGAGGAAGGGAAGGGGACACGCGATGTTCCGTTGAAGCAGGGCAGCACAGTGTCCGCCTGCTGCAGGCATGATGGAAATGAATCATCATCATCCCTGTCATCTGGAATTGAGATACAGGCGTGAACCTCAAGCAGCTCGAATTCGCCGTGGCCCTGGCTGAAGAGGGCAACTTCACCCGTGCGGCCGCGCGCTGCCACGTGGTGCAGTCCGCCTTGAGCCACCAGATCGCCCATCTGGAGCAGGAGCTGGACACCGTGTTGTTCGAGCGACTGCCGCGCCAGGTGCGCGCTACGGCCGCGGGCGAAGCGTTGCTGGTGCACGCGCGGCAGGTGCTGGCCAGCCTGCGCCACCTGCGTGCCGACGTCGCTGCCGTCAGTGGTGAGGTGCGCGGGCTGCTGGCGATCGGGCAGATATCGTCGCTGACCGGCATCGACGTGGTGGCGTTGCTGGCGGCCTTCCAGCAGCAGCACCCGCAGGTCGAATTCCAGTTGCGGGTGGACAAGAGCGAGACCCTGCTGGAGCAGGTGCAGTCACGTGCATTGGACGTGGCGCTGGTGGGGCTGGCACCGTCGGCCGATCTTGAAGGCGTCTGCCACCACATGCTGCAGGAAGAGGATCTGGTGGCCGTGCTGGCGCCGAAGCATCGGCTGGCCACGCGCCAGCGATTGCCGTTGGCGGCGCTGCAGGATGAAGCCCTGGTCGATTTTCCGCGGGGTACCGGCGCGCGCCGGCAGACCGATGATGCGTTCGCCGCAGCGGGCCTGCCGCATCAGGTGCGTTTCGAGGTCAACCTGATGGAACTGGTCGAGCGCTTCGTCCGCCACGGCCTGGCGGTGGGGATCGTGCCGGTGCTGATCGCCGACGATTTCGAAGGGGTGGTGCAGGTGCCTCTGCAACCGACCCCGACCCGGCGCGTACATCTGGTCTGGCAGCGCCTGCCGACGCCAGCCGCACGCGCCTTCGTCGATGCCGTGCTCAGCCGCGCAGGCGCAGGCTCAGGCCCTTGAGGAAGTTGCGCAGCATCTGGTCCAGGCAGCGCCGATAGTTCTTGTGGCCGGGCTGGCGGAACAGCGCGCCGAGTTCGGATTTGGAGACAGTGAAGCCGATGCTGGTGAAGATCTCCATCATGTCGACGTCGCGCAGCTGGAAGGCCACGCGCAGCTTCTTCAGCACCAGGTTGTTGTCGATGCGGGTTTCCACCGTGCGCGGCGCCTGGCCCTCATCCTGGCCGCGCAGGTGCAGGATCAGGCCATCGAGGAAGTGCGCCAGCGCACTGTCGCTCATCGGCTGGAAGCCCGGCTCGTCTTCACGCAGCAGCCAGGCCTTGGCCTGCTCGACATCCACCTCGAACGCCGGATCGGCCATCTGGCACAGGGTCACCACGTGGTGGTCGCCGAGGTCCAGGGAGTAGCGCACGCTGCGCAGCACATCGTTATTGATCATGGCCCATTGTACCGGCCCGGCGGCTGTAACCGGACTGTCACCGGATTGCAGCATCGTGAGCGCTGTTCTGCAGGGATTCCCTTCGATGCGCCGGTACCTCCTCTCCCTTCTGCTGGTCGCCAGCAGCTTTGCCGCCACCGCCCAGGACCGCTACGTACCCGTGGAGCAGCGTCTCAGCGCGGCCCAGCTGGCCGAAGTGGGCCTGGACGCGACCCAGCTGCAGACCCTGAACCGCTTGCTGCGCGAGGCAGAGGCATCTGCGCCTGTCCCCATGCGCGCACCGGTTGCCGCCAGCCCCGTCGCACCGTTGCCGGCCAACGTTCCCGCCCCGGCGGCGATGCACCTGGGCCTGGAAGAGGGCCCGGTCAGTGCCCGCGTGGTCGGCGACGTTGCGGGCTGGGAGCCGGGCACGGTGTTCACCCTCGACAACGGCCAGCAGTGGCAGGTGATGAAGGGCCAGATGAAGCTGCGCAAGACCCTGCAGGCGCCGCAGATCGAAGTGATCCCGGGTATCGCCGGGCGCTGGTTCCTGCAGGTTGACGAAGACCTGCCGAAGGCACGCGTGTTCCGCCTGCGCTGACCGCGCGCACCGCAGCGGGCCGATCAGGCAACGCAGCCGTGGACCGACGGTGCCAGAATGGCGGTCTGGTTTCCCACGGAGTTGTCTGATGACCCGAACCGTCCTGATTACCGGCGCCACTTCCGGCTTCGGCGCCGCTGCCGTCCACCGCTTCGCCCAGGCGGGCTGGAAAGTGATCGCCACCGGCCGTCGCAGCGAACGCCTGCAGCCGCTGGTCGAGCGCTACGGCAAGGAGGTGGTGCACGCGGCCGTGTTCGACGTGCGTGATCCGGTCGCGATGGAAGCGGCGCTGCTGGCCCTGCCGCCGGCCTTCGGCGACATCGACCTGCTGGTCAACAATGCCGGTCTCGCCCAGGGCACCGCGCCGGCGCAGAGCGCCAGCCTGAAGGACTGGACGACGATGATCGACACCAACATCACCGCGCTGGTCACCCTGACCCATCGCCTGTTGCCGCAGCTGGTGGAGCGCAAGGGCGCCATCATCAACATTTCGTCGGTGGCCGGTGTCTATCCGTATCCGGGCGGCAACGCCTATGGCGGCACCAAGGCCTTCGTCAGCCAGTTCTCGCTGGGCCTGCGCTCGGACCTGCACGGTACCGGCGTACGGGTGACCACCATCGAGCCGGGCATGGCCGAAACCGAGTTCACCGTGGTCCGCACCCATGGCGACCAGGTCGCCTCGGACAAGCTGTACACCGGCGCCAATCCGATGACCGCCGAGGACATCGCCGAGCAGATCTTCTGGGTAGCGAGCCTGCCGCCGCACCTGAACATCAATCGCCTGGAACTGATGCCGGTCAGCCAGTCGTTCGCCGGCTTCCAGGTTGCCCGCGAGGGCTGATCCGCGCCCTGGATGCGTTCTGTAGAGCCGAGCCGATGCTCGGCTTGATGGGCGATCAGCCGAGCGTGGGCTCGGCTCTACAGGCAAAAAAAAGCCGGGCAACGCCCGGCTTTTCATTCATGCCTGCAGACTTACTGCGCCTTGATCGCCATCGCCTGCAGGCCGGTGCCATCCAGCTTCTGCTTGGCTTCGGAAAGCTCACCGGCGCTGCCATAGGGCCCCATGCGCACGCGGTACACGGTCTTGCCGTTGATCTGCGCCGACTCAACGCGTGCAGCCAGGCCCATCATCGCCAGCTTGGCCTTGGTCGCTTCAGCATCACCGGAAGCGCCGAATGCACCTGCCTGCAGGATGTAGCGGGCATTGTCGGCCGGTGCCGGGGCTGCCGCAGCGCTGGCGGCGGCCGGCGCGGCTTCGCTGCGTGCCGCAGGAGCGGCGGCAACGGTGCTGGTGCTGGCCGGCGCAGTGGTGCCGGCTGCCGGCGTCGCTGCTGCCGGGCGTTCACTTACCGGGGTCGGCAGCGGACGGCTGGCGGCGGTCACCGGCGCGGTGCTGGCAACGCTCGCCGTCGCCGCAGGTGCGGCGGCCGCAACCGCCGGCACCGGCTTGCCTTCCAGTGCGGCCTGCGCGCGCTGCGCTTCGGCCTTGGCCCGGCGCTGGTCTTCGGCACGCGCGCTGGCGGCCAGTTCGGCGTCGGACATTTCAACTTCCTTGCCCGGCAGCAGGGTGTAGAAGTCGTACTGGGTGGCGGCAGGCTTTTCCGGTTCGGCCGGTTTCGGCGTGGCCGGCTGCGTGGCCGGCTGGGTGCCGACATCGCTTTCGCCATCGGCCACCGGCGCCGGCTGCGCGTTCGGGTTCGGCTGCGGACCGGCGCGCAGGAAGCCATCACCCTCGCCCTTGAACAGGTTCGGCGCCGCCAGGAACACCACGGCGGCGATCGCCACGCCGGCAACCAGCCACACCCATCCGGGCGTGCCTTGGCTGCTGTTGCGCCGAGCCTGTGTCTTGCCGCGTCGTGCTGCCATGTCTACTGCGTCTCCTGAGACTTACATTTTTTCCGGGGCGGAAACGCCCAGGAGGTCGAGGCCGTTGGCCAGTACCTGGCGCGCTGCGCAGGCCAGGGTCAACTTGGCATTGCGATCGGTCGCGTCGTCCACCAGTACCGGCGTCCCGTGATACCACGTGTGGAACGCGTGCGCCAATTCGCGCAGGTACTGCGCGACCAGGTGCGGCTCCAGCGCCACGCCGGCCGCTTCCACCACTTCCGGATAACGCGAGATCTCGTTCATCAGGGCCAGCGATGCGTCATCCGCCAGACGGCCCAGGTTGGACAGGCCGGTACCCTGTTCGTAGACCAGACCCTTCTCCTGCGCCTGGCGCAGCAGGCTGCAGACGCGGGCATGGGCGTACTGCACGTAGAACACCGGGTTGTCGTTGCTCTGCTGGCGGGCCAGGTCGATGTCGAAGGTCAGCTGCGAATCGGGCTTGCGCGCGATCAGGAACCAGCGGGTGGCATCGCGGCCGGCTTCTTCGATCAGGTCGCGCAGGGTGAAGTAGCTGCCGGCACGCTTGGACAGCTTCACTTCCTCGCCGCCGCGCATGACGGTCACCATCTGGTGCAGCACGTATTCCGGCCAGCCCTGCGGGATGCCCACTTCCATCGCCTGCAGGCCGGCACGCACGCGCGCCAGCGAACCGTGGTGGTCCGCGCCCAGCTCGGTGATCGCGCGCTCGTAGCCGCGCTGCCACTTCGACAGGTGGTAGGCCACGTCCGGCACGAAGTAGGTGAAGGTGCCGTCGGACTTGCGCATGACGCGGTCCTTGTCGTCACCGAAGTCGGTGCTGCGCAGCCACAGCGCGCCGCCTTCTTCATAGGTATGGCCGGACGCCTGCAGCTTGGCCACCGCCTCGGCCACCTTGCCATCGGCGTACAGCGAGCTTTCCAGGAAGTAGATGTCGAAATCCACGCCGAACGCGGCCAGGTCCAGGTTCTGCTCGTTGCGCAGGTAGGCCACGGCGAAGCGACGGATCGCCTGCATGTCGTCCGGGTCCTTGGCACCGACCACCAGGGTGCCTTCCAGGTCGACGCTGGCGCCGGACATGTAGGCGCGGGCCACGTCGGCGATGTAGTCGCCGCGATAGCCGCCCTCCGGCCAGCCTTCCTGGTCCGGAGCGATGCCCTTCACCCGGGCCTGGGTCGACAGCGCCAGATTCTCGATCTGCACGCCGGCATCGTTGTAGTAGAACTCGCGCTTGGCGTTCCAGCCGTTGGCATCGAGCACGCGTGCCACGCAGTCGCCGATGGCCGCAGCGCGGCCGTGGCCGACATGCAGCGGACCGGTCGGGTTGGCCGACACATACTCCACGCCCACCGTGCGGCCATTGCCGGACAGGTTGCGGCCGTAATCGGCGCCTTCCTTGATCACGGTGACGGCTTCACGCTGGTACGCGGCCGGTGCCAGGTGGAAATTGATGAAACCGGGGCCGGCGATCTCGACCTTGCTGACGTCTTCGCTGCGCGGCAGCGCCTCGACCAGCGCCTGTGCCACTGCGCGCGGATTGCTGCGCGCGGCTTTGGCCAGCAGCATCGCGGCGTTGGTGGCGAAGTCGCCATGGTCGCGGGTCTTCGGGCGCTCGACCACGAAGTCCGGCGGCAGGGAGTCGACGGGCAGGGTGCCATTGGCGCGCAAGGCTTCGATGCCTTGGCTGATCAGGGCGCGGAGGAGATTTTTCACGAGGCCTGCTGTGAGAATGAGCGGCGGAATCGGCCATTTTAGCGCAGATGCCGGCCCCAACGCTGACCGGGGCCTGCCTGCCAGGGCAGGTCTGGCCGCCGGCTGCTGCCGGGGGCTCATCCGACCAGGCGGGCCTGCAGCGGTGGTAGAAGGCCTCGTTCAGCAAACGAAACGGGACGCCCCTCGCCCACCACGAAGTGGTCCAGCAGGCGGATGTCGACCAGGGCGAGGGCCCGCTGCAGCTCTTCGGTGATCTGTGCGTCGGCGGCCGAGGGTTCCGGGTCCCCGGAGGGGTGGTTATGGCTGAGAATGACCGCGGCGGCGTTGTGCAGCAGGGCTCTGCGCACCACTTCGCGGGGGTAGACCGGGGCTGCGTTGATGGTGCCGGCGAACAGTTCCTCGCAGGCGATCAGGCGGTGGCGGTTGTCCAGGAACAGGACCACGAACAGCTCCCGGGCCTGCCCGCGCAGACGGTGCTGCAGGTAGCGGCCGACGGTCACGGGATTGTTGCCGACCGCTTCGCCCTGCTGCAGTTCAGCGGCCAGGTAGCGGTGGGCCAGTTCCAGCCCTGCGGCCAGCGTGCAGCTGCGCGCCGGCCCCAACCCGGGCAGTTTCGACAGTTCGCGGGCGGGGCGGTCCAGCAGCACCCGCAGGGGACCGTGGGCGAGCAACAGGTCGCGCGCGGTCTGCACCGCGTCCCGGCCGCCAAAGCCGGAACCTAGAAACAGGGCCAGCAGTTCGGCATCGGACAGCGACGTGGGCCCGCGGGCCAGCAGCTTTTCGCGGGGACGCTCTTCTTCGGGCCATTCATGGATGGGCATGGCACCCATCATGGCGATCCTCGTCGACCGCTCCCATAAGCCCTTGCCACATCTGTGGGTCGGCCAAGTCCTCAGTCGCGCCGGGTCTGCAGGTAGTCGTACAGCTCCTGGTTGCTCTGCAGGCCAAGCTTGCGCATGGCTTCGGCCTTCTGCCGGCTGATCGTCTTCGGGCTGCGACCGCTGCGGTCGGCGATGGCATTGATGTTCAGGCCGTCGGTCAGCAGTTGCAGCACTTCCAGTTCGCGTGTCGACAACGCAGCCGGTGGATGCGGAAACAGCAGATCGCGGGCCTGCAGGTGGCGCCGCAGCTGATCGGAAACGAACACCTGCCCCGCCATGGCGGCATGCAGGGCCTGCGGTAGTTCGGCGAAGTCGGCGCTCTTGTCGACCAGGCCGTGTACGCCATCGCGTAGCAGGCCATCGAGCAGGCCCGGGTGCCGGGCCCCGGTCAGCACCACCACGGGAAGGTCGGGATGGCGTTGGCGCAGCACGGCCAGCAGTGCGGGACCGTCCGGGCCGGGGCCGGGCATGGACAGGTCGGTGAGTACGGCGTGGCAGGGCTGCTGCAGCAGCAGCTGCAGCAATCCGGCACCGTCGGAAGCGGCACCGGCCACATCCATCTGGTGACGCTCAAGCACGATTCGGATGCCGTGCAGTACGACCGGATGGTCGTCGGCAATGATGATGCGCGGTTGCACGGGGAACTCCTGGGAAATCGAACGGCACACCGAGGTGGCCAGTGACGATTCTGCAAAGCGGGAACGCGAAGAGGTATAGGAAAGTTCCGAAACGGCGTGCAGCAAACCCGGAAAACTCCGTGGGGGGCTGTCCATGTGCTGATAGCCGCCCGCTATGTGCTGCGTGCACTGGGACGTTGCTGGCCTTCGGGTAAGCTAACGCCCTCGTTTGCACAGGAATTCCAGGTGGCTGATTCTCCCAACGCTTCCCCGACGCGGATCCGCGCGCTGGAAGGCCAGAAACTGCTCTTGTGTGTCGGCGGCGGAATCGCGGCCTACAAGGCCCTGGAGCTGGTTCGACGCCTGCGTGATGCCGGTGCGCTGGTGCAGGTGGCGATGACGGCCGGCGCCCAGCAGTTCGTCACGCCGCTCAGCTTCCAGGCCCTTTCCGGCCAGCCGACCCGCACCACGCTGTGGGACAGCGCCGCCGAACAGGCCATGGGCCACATTGAACTGGCACGCTGGGCCGATCGCATCGTGATCGCGCCGGGCACCGCCGACCTGCTGGCACGCCTGGCCCAGGGCCACGCCGACGACCTGGTCAGCACCCTGTGCCTGGCCAGCACCGCGCCGCTGACCGTGTGCCCGGCGATGAACCATCGGATGTGGCTGCATCCGGCCACCCAGGCCAATATCGCCCTGCTGCGCCAGCGTGGCGCGCAGGTGATCGGTCCGGTCGATGGACCGCTGGCCGAAGGCGAGTCCGGCCCTGGCCGTTTGGCCGAGCCAGGCGACATCGTCGCCGCCCTGGCTGCCAATGGCACTGCTGCTGCCGCCACTGCGGCGCCGGAAACGCGCGCGCTGCAGGGCCTGCGCCTGCTGATCAGCGCCGGCCCGACCTATGAAGACATCGATCCGGTGCGTTATGTGGGCAACCGCAGCAGCGGCAAGATGGGCTACGCGCTGGCCGCCGCTGCCGCCGGGCTGGGTGCCCAGGTGGTGCTGGTCAGCGGGCCGGTGCAGCTGCCGACGCCGCCCGGCGTGCAGCGCATCGATGTGCGCTCTGCCGCGCAGATGCGCGAGGCGGTACTGAATGCGCTGCCGGCCGACATCTACATCGGTGCTGCCGCCGTTTCCGATTACACCCCGCGCCAGGTGGCCGCGCAGAAGCTGAAGAAGACCGCCGACAGCCAGTCGCTGGTGATCGAGCTGGTGCGCACCCCGGACATCCTCGCCGAGGTTGCCGCGCAGACGCAGTCGTTGAAGCTGGTGGTCGGCTTTGCCGCCGAGACCCACGACGTGGAGAAATATGCGCGCGGCAAGCTGGTCGACAAGCGCCTGGACCTGGTGATCGCCAACCAGGTGGGCATCAGCGGCGGCGGTTTCGAAAGCGACAACAACGCCGCCACGGCCTTCTGGCAGGATGGCGAACAGGTATTCCCGGCTACTTCCAAGCGTGAGCTGGCCGAACAACTGCTGGCGCTGATCGCGCGGAGGCTTCAGGCATGACCCAGGCAAGCAACACCCACGGATTCTCCCCTCAACCGTTGCAGGTCAAACTGCTCGACCCGCGCTTCGGCGACAGCTGGCCGCTGCCGGCCTATGCCACCGAAGCCAGCGCCGGCATGGATCTGCGCGCGGCGCTGGAAACCGCGCTGACCCTGCAGCCGGGCGATACCGCACTGGTCCCCAGCGGGCTGGCCATCCATATCGCCGATCCGCACCTGTGTGCGGTGATCCTGCCGCGTTCGGGCCTGGGCCACCGCCATGGCATCGTGCTCGGCAACGGCACCGGCCTGATCGACGCCGACTACCAGGGGCCGCTGCTGATCAGTGTCTGGAACCGTGGCCGCGAGGCCTTCACCATCGAGCCGGGCGATCGCATCGCGCAGCTGGTGGTCGTGCCGATTGCCCGCGTCAGCCTGCAGGTGGTGGATACTTTCACCGACAGCGTGCGGGGAACGGGTGGATTCGGCCATACCGGGGTGCGTTGACAGGGGACATCGATGAGCGGCATCGGGGAAGCACAACGGGGAAAGTCGTTGGGACGGAGCGCGCCCTTGCTGGGCGTGCTGCTGGTACTGCTGGCTGGCTGGTTCGGCTGGAGCGCGGTACAGCAGTGGCGGCAGGCGGCCAGCGGGGACGCGCTGGAACAGGCGCGCGACCAGGCTGTGCAAGGGCTGCAGCAGGCCGCCGCCGGCCAGCTGCAGCAGCTGCAGCAGCAGTTGAAGGGCGACCGCGTCCAGCAGGCGCTGCAGGCCGGTGATGCCGCCGGCGCCGCGCTGGCGCTGCGGGAAAGCTGGACCGGCGTCGAGCAGGTGGAGGTGCTGGGCGCTGACCTGGCCGCGGGCTACGCCGATGCGGCCACCTTTGGATACGCACGCCTGGCCCTGCTGGAATCGGCGCTGGCCGACGGCAAGCCAACCCTGCGCGTGGTCCGCGATGGCGGCGGCAACCGCCTGGGCCTGGCCGCGCCGGTACAGCTGGCCGGTGTCGGGCCGGCGGTGGTGTATGTGCGCCAGCCGCTGCTGCGGTTGACCGCACCGCTGGACCAGGTGCAGGCCCCCGGCAACGGTTTCCTGGCGCTGCGCCAGGGAGCACACAACATTGTGGCGCAGGGCGATACCGGCCTGTCCGAGAGCGCTGAAGCAATCGCGCGCCCGGTAGCCGGAACCCCGCTGCGACTGGCCGCCGGCGTGCCCAATGTGGAAGCCGGCCCGCTCGGGTTGGGTGCCCTGGCCAGTGCGATTGTCGCCCTGCTGCTGGCCTTCATCGCGGTACTGCTGGTGGTAGGCCGTGGCCGACTGCCGAAGTCACTGCCGCTGCCGAGCCGGCGCAGCGCGGTGGCCGACGCCGATCACGGCCCGACCCTGCGTGAAAGCCTGCAGATGGCCCCGCCAACGGTACCCGGCGAGGCGGCGGCCGAGGCTGCGCCGCCGCCGCCGCCACCGGTTCCCGCCGAGGAACTGGCTGCGGGCATCTTCCGCGCCTATGACATCCGCGGCGTGGTCGGCAGCGAGCTGACCGCGCGTACCGCCGCGCTGATCGGCCAGGCCATCGGCACCGTCGCCCTTGAGCAGGGTCTGCGCGAGGTCGTGATCGGTCGCGACGGGCGCCTGTCCGGGCCCGAACTGTCGGCCGGTCTGGCCGAAGGCCTGCGGCGTGCCGGCTGTGCGGTGATCGATATCGGCCTGGCGCCGACCCCGGTGGTGTATTTCGCGGCCTTCCATCTGCGCACGGGTACCTGTGTAGCGGTCACCGGCAGCCACAATCCGCCGGACTACAACGGTTTCAAGATCGTCATCGGTGGTGAGACCCTCTCCGGCGATGCGATCACCGATCTTTACCAGCGCATTGTCGAAGGCCGTCTGGTGCAGGCCGCGGAACCGGGTGACTACCAGCAGCGCGAGGTCGCCGTCGACTACATCCAGCGTATTGCCGATGATGTGCAGCTGGACCGCCCGTTGAAGGTCGTCGCCGACGCGGGCAACGGCGTGGCCGGTGCCTTCGCGCCGCAGCTGCTGGAAGCGATCGGCGCCGAGGTCATCCCGTTGTACTGCGATGTCGACGGCACCTTCCCCAACCACCACCCCGATCCCAGCGAACCGGCCAACCTGGAAGATCTGGTGCAGACGGTCAAGCGCTTCGGCGCCGACCTCGGCGTGGCGTTCGATGGTGATGGCGATCGCCTTGGCGTGGTCACGGGTGAAGGCAAGATCATCTACGCCGACCGTCTGCTGATGCTGTTCGCCGCCGATGTGCTGATGCGCAACCCGGGCGCGATGGTGATCTACGACGTGAAGTGCACCGGCAAGTTGTCCGATCACGTGCTGCGCAATGGCGGCAGCCCGTTGATGTGGAAGACCGGGCACTCGCTGATGAAGGCGAAGATGCGCGAGACCGACGCCGAACTGGCGGGCGAGATGAGCGGCCACTTCTTCTTCAAGGAACGCTGGTTCGGCTTCGACGATGGCCTGTACGCCGCCGCGCGCCTGCTGGAGATACTGGCCCAGCGCGAAGAAAAACCTGACGAGGTGCTGTCCGAACTGCCGGAAATGGTGGCAACGCCGGAATTGAAGGTGGCGGTGGCCGAGGGAACCCCGCATGCGCTGGTGGCGATGCTGGTGGCCGCTGCGCAGTCGCCGGACAATCCGTATGTCGGCGGTCGCCTGTCGACCATCGACGGCCTGCGGGTGGACTTCGCCGACGGCTGGGGCCTGGTGCGCGCGTCCAACACCACGCCGGTGCTGGTGCTGCGCTTCGAAGGCAACGACGAAGCGGCACTGGAGCGCATCCAGGCGCTGTTCCGCAGCCAGCTGCAGCCGGTGCTGGGCGACACCCCGCTGGGATTCTGAGGCAGTGCCGGGCTGCGCCCGGCACCCGCCGAATCCAAGGCAACAGCCGGAGCAACAGCGTGCATTTCGTGGGATGGCGGGGTGGGTCCGGTTGCGGGGGCCGCTGCAAGTACGTCCATGTAATCTCGGTCGCCGCATCCATGCGGCTCACGCCCCCGCAACCGGACCC